>NZ_JBQEDL010000024.1:0-60555 GCF_052106715.1 Gordonia sp. (in: high G+C Gram-positive bacteria) | reverse complement strand
GAGGTCACCTTCGACATCGACGCGAACGGCATCGTTCACGTCACCGCGAAGGACAAGGGCACCGGCACCGAGAACAGCATTCGCATCCAGGATGGGTCGGGTCTGTCCAAGGACGAGATCGATCGCATGGTCAAGGACGCTGAGGCTCACGCAGAAGAGGACCGCACTCGCCGCGAGGAGGCCGAGACCCGCAACCAGGCGGAGTCTTTGGTCAACCAGACCGAGAAGTTCCTCAAGGAGAACGAGGACAAGGTTCCCGACGAGGTCAAGACCAAGGTTGAGGCCGCCATCACCGACGCCAACGAGGCTCTGAAGGGCACCGACTCGGCTGCGATCCGCAGCGCCATCGAGAAGCTGTCGGAGGAGTCGCAGGCCATGGGACAGGCGATCTACGCCAACGCCCAGGCCGAAGGCGACGCCGCAGGCGCATCCGCTGACGGAGGCGACGACGTCGTCGACGCCGAGGTCGTGGACGATCCCGCGGAAGGTGATAACAAGTGACCAACCCCGAGACCGGATCTCCGGAACCGGACGAGGTCGTCGACGAGACAGTCCAGGCGCCTGCCGACGAGGCTGCTGCCGACACCGTCGAGGAGGGAGCCGCGGACGCCGAGACCGCTGCAGAGGATGCAGCGGGCTCGGTCCCGGCCGACGCGCAGGTCACTGAGTTGACCGAGGCGCTGCAGCGGGAGCGGGCACAATTCGCCAACTTCCGCCGCCGGAGCGCCGAAGAGGCCCTGCAGTCGGTGGCTCGCGGAAAACAGGTTCTCGTGGAGAAGCTGTTGCCGATCCTCGACGACCTGGACCGCGCTCGCGAGCACGGCGACCTGGAAGACGGCCCGCTGCGCGTCCTGGCCGACAAGCTGGGCGACGTCCTCGCGGGCGAGCAACTGGTCAAGTTCGGTGAGCCCGGCGACGTCTTCGACGCGGAGATCCACGAAGCGATCCAACACGAGGGCAGCGGAGACACGCCCGTGCTCGGGCTCGTCTACCGCGCCGGATACCGCCTCGGCGACAAGGTGATCCGCACCGCGATGGTCACCGTCACCGATCCGGCCTGACATCAGCGCGATGCCGAACATGCTGATCGAGCGGAGTTGAGACCTCAGTTCTCGGCTCCGCTCGATCAGCGGGGTCAGCGCGACCCCGGTACCCGATAATCACAATCACAGACTTATTTTCAGGAGGTGACGTCTGATGGCACCACAGCGTGAATGGCTGGACCGCGATTTCTACGCAGACCTCGGCGTTTCTTCCGACGCCACGGCGGAGCAGATCAAGAAGGCCTACCGAAAGCTGGCTCGCGAACTGCATCCGGACGCGAATCCCGGAGACACGGCAGCCGAGGAGCGCTTCAAACGAGTGTCGGAAGCCCACAGCGTGCTCGCCGACGACGAGAAGCGCAAAGAGTACGACGAGATGCGGAAGCTGATGGCGAGCGGCCGCTACCGCGCCGACGGAGGCGGTGGCGGGGGCGGTGGGTTCCCTGGCGGCTTCGGCAGTGGCGGTGCAGGCGGATTCGACATCGGCGACCTGTTCGGCGGTGGCGGTGCAGGTGGAGCCGACCTCGGCGACGTGTTCGGCGACCTGTTCGGCGGCGGTGGTCGCACACGAGGAGCGACCACCAGTCCGCGTCAACGTCGTGGCAACGACCTGGAGACCGAGACGACGCTCGCCTTCCGCGACGCAGTCCAGGGCACGACGGTGCAGTTGCGGGTCACGAGCCCGTCGCCGTGCACCAACTGCCATGGCAGCGGCGCGAGGCCGGGCACCAGCCCGCGAACGTGCACCTCGTGCAACGGATCCGGCTTCATCAGCCGCAACCAAGGGCACTTCGGCTTCTCGGAGCCGTGCCCGGACTGTCAGGGCACCGGCGCCAAGATCGACGATCCGTGCCAGGACTGCTCCGGCTCGGGCATCACGGTGCGGCCGCGTACCATCAACGTCCGCGTCCCGCAGGGCGTCGAGGACGGACAGCGCATCCGCCTCGCCGGGCAAGGCGAGGCAGGACGGCGCGGTGCGCCGTCGGGCGACCTGTACGTGACGGTCCACGTGATGGCCGACAAGGTGTTCTCCCGCAGTGGAAACGACCTGAAGGTCGAGCTGCCGGTCTCCTTCTCGGAACTGGTTCTTGGCGCGACGGTCTCGGTTCCCACGCTGAGCGGCTCGGTCGGCGTCAAGATCCCGGCCGGCACGTCGGACGGGCGTACTCTGCGGCTCAAGAACCGTGGCGTTCCGAAGCGTTCGGGGGGTGCGGGTGACCTGTTGGTCACAGTGAAGGTCTCGGTGCCGTCGAAGCTCGACGACTCCGCGACGCAGGCGTTGAAGGCATACGCGGACGCCGAGAAGGCGAGCGGTTTCGATCCACGAGACGGATGGGCGCGGTGATGCACGATGGGTATGGAAAAGCCACGAGGTAACCCTGGCGAACTAGCTGCCACCTACCTGATCTCGGTGGCAGCCGAGTTGGCGGGGATGCACGCGCAGACGCTGCGCACGTATGACCGTCTCGGTATCGTCACGCCACAGCGCACCAGCGGCGGCGGACGACGATACAGCTCCCGCGACGTCGACTTGCTCCGAGAGGTGCAGCGGCTCTCGCAGGACGAGGGCGTGAATCTCGCCGGCGTCAAACGGATCATCGAGTTGACCGATCAGGTCGACGCCCTACGGTCCCGCGTCCTCGAACTGCAGGACGAACTCGAGACGGTGCGCGCCGCCGTTCGTCCGGGCGCCGAACTGGTCCCGGTTCCACACACCAACGCATTGGTCGTGTGGCAGCCGCGCAAGCGGAAGCGCTGATCGCGGGGGCGCTACTCGCCGAACTATCGTCAGTCGCCGAATTCCGCCACGTAGTACTCGGACATCTCGGGTGAGTGGCGAGCGAAGTCGACCGCAGTGACGTCGGCTCCGGTCTCGGCGGCCACTATTCGATCGAGGTAGTAGTCCCAGACGTCGTCTATCGGTGCGTGGAAGGTGCGTTGCCACTCGCAGTAGGTTTCGCCGCCGTGATCGCGGCGGCGACCGGTCGGGTTGGGAGTGTTCGTGCGCTGTGCTCCTTGCTCCGGTCTTCGTCAGGGGTCTCTGTTCGTCCCGTACTGGCATCACGCTCACGGGTGGTTCGACGTACCTCGAGTTCGAGGGCATCGAGTGCCCGTTCGGGAACCGGTGGCCTGCCGCGAAGCGTGGCGAGGTAGTCGCGCACCGATTCGAGGCCGTCGTATGCGATCTCGTAGTGCCTTTCACGACCCTGGTTCGTAGCGGTGACGAGAGATGCTTCGGACAGGATGCGCAGATGCTTGCTGACGGCCGGGCGGCTGATCGGGTACTCGGCGGCGAGATCGACGACCCGCGCCGACCCGGCGGCGAGTCGCTGCAGTAGGTGTCGGCGCAAGTGATGTGGACGGAGGTCAGGCCCGTCGGGAACAAAGCGATCACGACCAATGTTGAGTCGGTCAGACTGAACTTTGGAGGTGTCATGTCTGAGAACATTTCCGTTCCCGTCCTGTTCGTCCCCGACCTGATCGTGCTCCCCGGGATGGTCGTCCCGGTGCCCCTCGACGATGCCGCACAGGCGGCCGTCGACGCGGCACGTGCGAGTGACGCAGGTAAGATCCTGATCGCACCACGACTCGACGACCGCTACCCGACCCACGGCGTACTCGCCACGATCGTGCAGGTGGGTCGCGTGGCAGGGCAGGAACAGTACGTCGCCGTGGTCCGCGGCGAGCAACGCGCTCACATCGGGACCGGAACCACCGGTCCGGGCGCAGCGCTCTGGGTCGGCGTCGACCCCATCGACGACGTGACCGTGACCGAGCAGACCAAGGAGCTCGCCGACGACTACCGCAAGGTGGTCTTGGCGATGCTGCAGCGTCGTGAGGCGTGGCAGGTGATCGACGCGGTCAACAAGCTCACCGAGCCGTCGGCGCTCGCCGACACGGCCGGTTACTCGTCATGGCTGTCGAACGAACGAAAGCGCGAACTCCTGGAGACCGCCGACGTCGACGAACGGCTGCGCCTGCTCATCGGCTGGACCAACGAGCACCTCGCCGAGACCGAGGTCAGCGACAAGATCGCGTCCGAGGTCCGGGACGGGATGGAGAAGGCGCAGAAGGAGTTCCTCCTGCGCCAACAACTCAACGCCATCCGCAAGGAACTCGGCGAAGACGAACCCGACGGCGCCGATGACTACCGCGGACGCGTCGAAGCGGCCGACCTGCCGGAGAACGTCCGCGAGGCGGCGATCCGCGAGGTCGGCAAGCTAGAGAGCTCGACCGATCAGAGCCCGGAGGCGGGCTGGATTCGCACGTGGCTCGACACCGTCCTGGACCTGCCGTGGAACACCACCACGGTCGACTCCACCGACCTGGCCGGCGCGCGCGAGATCCTCGACGCCGACCACCACGGGCTGGACGACGTGAAGGATCGGATCGTCGAGTACCTCGCGGTTCGCAGCCGTCGCGCCCAGCGTGGTCTGTCCGTCGTGGGAGGACGGGGATCGGGCGCCGTCATGGTGCTCGCCGGCCCTCCCGGAGTCGGCAAGACCTCGCTCGGCGAATCCGTCGCTCGGGCACTCGGCCGGAAGTTCGTGCGCGTGGCGCTCGGCGGCGTCCGGGACGAAGCGGAGATCCGCGGGCATCGGCGCACCTATGTCGGCGCACTGCCCGGCCGCATCGTCCGCGCCATCGGCGAAGCGGGTTCGATGAACCCCGTCGTCCTGCTCGACGAGATCGACAAGGTCGGATCGGACTACCGAGGCGACCCGTCGGCCGCGCTCCTGGAAGTCCTGGATCCGGCGCAGAACCACACGTTCCGCGACCACTACCTGGATCTCGATCTGGATCTGAGTGACGTCGTGTTCCTCGCTACCGCCAACGTCGTCGAGAACATCCCGTCGGCACTGCTCGACCGGATGGAACTCGTGACGATCGACGGGTACACCGAGGACGACAAGGTCGCCATCGCGCGAGACTATCTCGTGCCGCGACAGCGCGAACGTGCCGCGCTCGCCGCAGATGAGGTCGTGATAACCGACGACGCGTTGCACGCGATCGCCGCGAATTACACCCGTGAGCCGGGTATGCGACAGTTCGAGCGATTCGTCGCCAAGACGCTGCGGAAGGTTGCGGTGAAGGATTCCGAAGAGTCTCCGGGCTCAGGAGATTCCGGGGTCGGCGGCCTGATCACCGTCGACGCCGACGATCTCGTCGACTACCTGGGTCGTCCCCGATTCACGCCGGAGACTGCCGAACGCACCGAAGTCCCAGGAGTGGCAACAGGGTTGGCGGTCACTGGAATGGGCGGCGACGTGCTGTTCATCGAGGCGTTGAAGGCCGCGCCGACCGGCGACAAGGCAACTGGGCCACAACTGAAGTTGACCGGGCAACTCGGCGACGTGATGAAGGAGTCGGCGCAGATCGCGCTCAGCTACGTTCACGCGCACGCCGTCGACTTCGGCATCGATCCGGCATCGTTGAACGGCACTGTACACATCCACTTCCCGGCCGGAGCCGTCCCCAAGGACGGGCCGTCAGCAGGTGTGACCATGGTGACGGCGCTCGTCTCGATGCTGAGCGGACGGCGGGTGCGCAGCGACGTCGGCATGACCGGCGAGGTGACTCTCAACGGCCGCGTCCTGCCGATCGGCGGCGTCAAACAGAAGCTGCTCGCCGCGCAACGCAACGGGTTGAACACCGTCTTCATCCCACAGCGCAACGAACCCGATCTGGACGACGTCCCGGCCGAGGTTCTCGACGCCCTCGACGTGAAGCCGATGACCGACGTGGCTGAGATCGTCGCACAGGCATTGGAAGACGTGGTAGACGATGCGGCTGTGGTGAACGATGCGGCGGGGGTGAACGAGGCGGCATGACCTGACTCGGCCGGGCTTGCGACGAGAAGTCGCGAGCCCGGCCCGTTCACGTCACAAGTCAGTTGAAGTCGAAGACCGTCACATCGCTGCCGACCATCGTCACGCCGCCGGTCGCGAAGTTCGGGACGTCGGCGGCGACCGCCTTGCCTTCGGGGGAGCTCAGGCCCGCGCCAAGCGCTTCCTTCGAATCGAAGTCGAGGGTGGTGATCAGATAGACGTCCGGGGTCGAGCCGTCGAGGGTTTCGGTCTTCGAAACGGTCGCGCCGCGCAGCCCGGGGATATTGCCTGCCAGCGGCATATGAGTATTGAAGTAGTACTCGTCGAATGCGGCCGGATCGGTCGGCTGGTTGTAGAGGACGTTCAGGCGATACATGGTTCTCCGATATCAGTGGGGAATCGCGGTTCCAGCGCTCGCGTGGTGGTGCCACCGTGCGACACGCTACGTGAGTAAGAGTTGGCTCGAAGCGGAATCGGAACGGTCTTGCTCGCGCCGATACCATCGAAGGATGACCTCCGTAGATCGCTTCGACGCCGCCGACTTCGACCGAACCCAGATCGACGCATTGCTGTCGACCACCCGATCGGTGCGCAAGCGACTGGACCTCACCCGCGACGTCCCGGACGCCGTCATCCTCGAATGCTTGGAACTCGCGGTCCAGGCGCCGACCGGATCGAACAACCAGGGCTGGCGGTGGCTGGTGATCCGCGACGACTCCACCAAGGAGCGTCTCGCCGAGATCTATCGCGAGGGAGGCGGTGAGTATCTCGCGAAGAGCGCCGCGGACGCCGAAGCCGGAACGCAGTCGGGCCGAGTGGCGACATCGGCCAGCTACCTCGCCGAGCACCTCGGTGAGGTGCCGGTGATCGTGATTCCGCTGATCATCGGTCGGCTCGATCAGCTGAGCAGTTCGCCGAACACGGCCGCGGCCGCAGGCCTGATGGGTTCGATCCTTCCCGCGACGTGGAGCCTGCAGCTCGCGCTGCGCAGTCGGGGCTTGGGCAGTTGCTATACGACGCTGCACCTCAACGCCGAGGCTGAGGCCGCCGAACTGCTCGGCATCCCGCCACATATGACGCAGGCGGGTCTGATTCCCGTCGCCTACACATCAGGCACCTCGTTCAGTTCCGCGAAGCGTCCGCCGGTCGAAGACATCACCTACCTGGATCGGTACAAGAAGCCGTTTCGCTGAGGCCGGGTTATCGATACGCCCCGCCTAGCCCGTCTCAGTTCAGCGGGTCGTGCGAGATGTTCACCGGGTCGACGCCGGACGCGCGCAGCTTCAGCTGCGTATGGAAGACCATTGGGGCGGGGCCCGAGAGCAGGATCTGGTGGTCGGTCCAGTCGCGTGGTTCGAGGGAGTGCCGCGCATGGGTGTCCGGGTAGTCGACGGCGACGTCGCCGACCCGTCCGTGCCGCAGGTCGAATCCCCACTGGCGCGGGTCGGGCGCTCCGTCGATCCACCACGGATCGGTCTCAGTCTCGGCCACCGCCGTGACGTGAAGCCACGGGTTGGTGCGGGCAAGCTGTTGCAGCACACCGAGTTCGTACAGTTCGCCGGGGTGGCGCGATCCGTAGAAAAGGTGCGTCTGGGGATTGTCGACTCGGCGAGCCATGTCGAGAAGGATCGCGCGCAGCGGTGCGAGACCGGAGCCGCCCGCGATCATGAGGACCGGGCGGTCGTCGGTGACGCGCATCGTCCCGTGAATCTGCCCGAAGGTCCAGACATCACCGGGTTCGGTTTCGCGGACGACGGTCCCGCTCATCTGTCCGCTGGGAATCGCGTGCACGTGGAACTCGAGCTCGCCGCGAGGATTCGGCGGGATCGCAGGCGACAGATTGCGCCACAAGCGCGGCCACTGCGGGATCTGCACCTCCGTGTACTGTCCCGCATGGTAGCGCGGTGCACCGTTTTCGGCGACGAGACGGACGACAGCGCGCTCCCGGTTGATCGTGAACTTCTGCACGACCCTCGCATGCCATACCGGTGGCTCCGCAGCGCTCTCGGCTGCACCGCGCATCACACCGGTCATCAGCATCGTCGCGTGCGAAGCAGCGTCGTACGCCGATTGAGTCCACCGCGCCCCGAGCATCCGAGAGAACTCGGTCATGAGCGCGTCGTACATCAGCCAGTAGTGCTCGCTGGTAACCCCGTACTTGCGGTGGTCGCGACCGAGTTGTGCGAGGAACTCGATGAGATCGGCGTGGTTGTCCTCCGCCGAGATCGCTTCGAGCACATAGTCGACGACCTGAGCGAAGGCGGCGCGCAACGGTGCCATCGTCACTGGGAACAAGTCGCGCACGGACGGAGTAGCGGAGAACAGTCGCGTGAACACGCTTGCGGCGAAACGGTCGGGGTCCGCTGCGATCAGCCGCCGGAGATCTGACAGCACTGGCTGAGCTGGCGAAGTCACCTGGCGACGTCCTCCTCGCAATAGTGCGGATGTTGTTACCCGAGGGTAGTCCTCGAAGGTGACAGCGCGGAAAGGTTCCACCCCGTGTCAACGACAATTTGCCGTCTGACATGTGATGAGGCCTTCATATGGTGCGAGACACGGAGAGGCGAACGGTACGGAACGAGTGGGGGCCGGAACCGGTGTGGCAATGTGAAACGGGTGACGTTGAGCGGAGTGATCCCCGGCATCGTCGACGCGCACGTCCACTTCTACGATCCGATGCGGTCGACGTGGGCGCTGTCCCGATTCTCTCGCGTGTCGGCCATGCCCGTGATCAACAGGTTCCCGCGTGCGGCGCTCTGGTTGTCCGGCCTGGCGACGCACAACTCGGAGACACGATTGATGATCGACCCGAGTATCGTGCGATCCCCGTACGAGCCCGCGCAGTACGGCACCGAGGCGAGCGGAGTGCGCCGCGTCGCGGGCGTCCCGGTCGACACCGTCGTCGGGGTGGAAGCACACTGGGGCGACTCGGGGTCGGCCACGAGTGACACGTCGTTCGCCGAGACCCGGTACGTCACAGGGTTGCGGTTCGGACGTTCGCGAGTTCCGCGATTGGGCGGGTTCGTCATCTCGGCCGACCCCACTGACCCGGGCTTCGGCGAGAACCTCGATGACCAGCTGCGGTACACGCCGCTTGTACGTGGAGTGCGTTACCAGTGGTCGAGCCATTCCGATCCTCAGGTCAGCGACTCGCGTCGAGTGGCAGGCGTGCTCAGCTCATCAGCATTTCTCCGCGGATTCGAAGACATCGAGCGGCACGGTCTGGTGTTCCACTCGTTCGCGTACTCGCATCAACTCGGCGAACTGGACCTGGTGGCGCGTCGATTCCCGGAGACGACGATCGTCGTCGAGCATCTCGGACTGCCAGTCGGGGCTTTCGGTCCGGTCGGTTCGGAGACCGGGGCGACGGCGGCGGCCCGCGCCGAGATCCTGGCGCTGTGGCGAGAACGAATGGCGATGCTCAGCGCCCGCCCCAACGTCGTCGTCAAGGTGTCCGGTCTGGCACTCGGACTACTGGGCTACGGACGTGAGACGTCGGGAAACATCGGTGGGCGCGACATCCTCGCTCAGATGATTGCACCGCTCGTGCTGCACGTCGTGGATCATTTCGGTCCGGAACGCGTCGTGTTCGGTTCGGACATGCCGGTCGATCGGCCCAACGCGAGTATCGACGTCGTGGTCGGTGCACTGCTCGACGTGGTCGCCGACCGTGGAGACCACTTGATGGCGCACCTGTTCGCGAGGAATGCGCAGCGGATCTACCGAATCGAGTGACCGTGAGGCGCGTTCTGCGAGCACGCACGGCGACGCTCCCGCCCCGTCGCCGTGCGTGAGTCGATACCCACTGGCACTGGTCGCCGCGAAAACACTGTCGCTCGCGGTGGGACCGCCCCGAAGAATGTGCTCATAGAATAGTTTCAGGACTCGCGCAGTGTCTAGCGAACGGGCGCGCGTCACATCGGCTCTGTTCCCATCCTGGACTGAAACATGTTCTAGTGAACGGATGGGAACGTATGTGGTGACAGGTGCAGCATCCGGCATGGGAAAGGCGGTGTCCGCACGGTTGACCGATGACGGGCATCGCGTGATCGGTGTCGACATCGCGGGTGCGGACGTGACGGCAGACCTCTCGACGGGCGACGGCCGCGCCGACGCGATCAGGCAACTGCTCGATCGGATCGACGGCCCGCTCGACGGTGCAGTGGTCGCGGCCGGGATGGGGCCCAAGCGAGGTCGCGAGCGCGTCCTCGTCGAAGTCAATGTCCTCGGCGCCACCGAGGTTCTCACCGCGCTGCGGCCGCGTCTGGCTGCTGCGAGCAACGCGAAAGTCGTTGTGTTCGGGTCTAATTCGACGACGTCGACGCCGCTCGTTCCGCGCGGTGCGATCCGGAAGCTCACCGGCGGCGATGCGGAGGGGGCGGCCCGCATTCTGCGTCGACGTGGCTCGCTCTCCGGTCCGGCGTCGTACGCGGCATCGAAGATCGCGGTGGCTCGATGGGCTCGGCGGCAGGCGGTGCAGGACGACTGGGCGGGATCCGGCATACGGATGAACGTGATCGCGCCCGGTCCGGTGATGACGCCGCTTCTGCGGAGCCAGCTCGCGAGTTCCACGGCGTCGCAGGTGCGGTCGTTCCCGATGCCGATTCGAGAGTTCGGCACACCCGAGCAACTAGCCGAATGGGTCATGACGATGCTCTCGCCCGCCGCTGACTTCATGGTCGGCAGTGTCGTGACCGTGGACGGTGGGACCGAGGCGCTGCTCCGTCCCGCGGCGTGGCCCACACGGCTGCCTGTACGGCTACTGCCTCGGATGGCCTGGATCATGTACCAGGCGCCGAAGAAGGGCAGAGTCGCCGACTACTCAGACTGCTGACGCTCGTCGACCATGGCCAGGGCCGTCGCGGTGATGCCGTGAATGGCCCACGAGAAGTCGTCCATCGACGGCTGCGCCGAGTTCTCGAAGCCGGTCAGCAACAGCATTGCGGTCGAGGCTAGTCGTCCGGCGAGCTCGCGTCCGAACAGCTCGACGCCCATCTCCGCGATCGCGTCGCGACGCGCGGACTCGACCTCGGTGAGAGCCTCGAAGACGGTCGCGTCGACCGATGCCCAACTCCGGATCGCGCGCTCGGCGTCGTGCGGGAGATTCAGGGCGATGTGGGTGAGCGCATCGATGCGGTCACGCGGGTCGGTGACGCTGCGGGCCGACTCGACGAGCCGGTCGGTGGCTTCCAGTCGCCAGTGCGCGATGAGCGCGGACTCGAAGGCCTTCCAGTTCCGGAACGAATGATAGAAGGCTCCGGTCGTGACGCCCGCCTCGGTGCAGACTGCGGCCTGTTTGAAGCCCGAGTAGCCGTCGCGCGCGAGAACCGTCATGCCTGCGTGGAGGAATCTGCGGCGCAGCTTGTCGGGGTCGGCGTCGGAGTCCATGGAGAGATTCTGTCATGCGGGTGCGGCGCCACCCTTGCCGATCGTGATAAGTGGACTTATGCTATCTGTGACGCAGATCCCACTCCGTCGAGAGGATGTCCATGTTTAACCCCGACCGCAATGCGGGCCTCGACCCACACCGTGACTACATGGAGATCTACCGGAACATGTCGCTGCTCGACTTTCCATGGGACACCAATCAGGCACTCAGCTTCGCGCTGTTCCGGACGTACGCGGTGCCGAGCGTCGGCCGTCTCCTCGCCGAGACCCGCGGATTCGACGACACGCAGAAGCGATATGACGACACCGCGATCCTGCTGGAGATCCCGATGCGCGAGGGGTTCGCAGCGGCCGACGCGAAGGCGGCGCTGCGGCGGATCAACCAGATGCACCGCAGTTACGACATCAGCAACGACGACATGCTCTACGTCCTCGCGACGTTCGTCGTCGTCCCGAAACGGTGGGTCGATGACTACGGCTGGCGAAAGTTCACCTACGACGAAGTCGTCGCGTCCACCGCGTATTACCGCGAGTTGGCGCGGCATATGAATATCAAGGACGTCCCAGAGACGTACGACGATTTCGTGACGTTGCTCGACGACTACGAGGCCGAGCACTTCGCCTACGACGACGGAGGACGCCACGTCGCCGATATGACGATGGACCTGATGGCGACGTTTTATCCGAAGCCAGCACGTCCGGCGGTTCGCGTGTTCTCGCGGGCGTTGATGGACGACCCGCTGCTCGAAGCGTTCCACTATCCGAAGCCGCCGCGGCTGGTCGTAGCCGCCAGCCGCCGTGCGATGCGTGCGCGCGCCGCACTCGTTCGTCTCCTGCCGCCTCGGCGTCGGTACAAGAACCCGTCCGATACCCACCGGGTGAAGTCGTACCCCGGAGGTTACGAGGTCGCGAGTCTGGGTACGTTCCCGGCCGGATGTCCCGTCAAGCACCTCACCGCCCAGACGGCGGAGGAGACGACCAGCGAGCAGAAGGTGGGCGCACAGTGACATCCACGGTCAGTGAATTGAGGTCGGGCCTCTCGTCGGAGGCGGCATGCGACCTGTACGACTCGCTTCCCGCGGTCACCGTCGATGACATCCTCGGCCAATGGCACGGCTCCGAGGTACCGACTGGGCATCCACTCGACGGGCTTCTCGCGGTGTCGGGGTGGTACGGCAAACGGTTCGACAGCGCCGACGAAGTGCACCCGTTGCTCTTCGGCGAACCCGGCGACCTCTACCCGGTGAACCCGGGTTCGGTGCCGATGAATCTCCTCAATACGCTGGGCACCCGCATGCCGCGTCCGAAGATCCCCGGCATCACGACCGCGTTCAAGGCCGTCCGGACCCGCAGACACCGCGCCCGACTCCGCAACGTCGAATACCGCGGCAAGGTCAGCGTCGCGATGGTCTACGACCAGATCGCCGTCATCGATCACTTCCGGAGACTCAACGACGACACGCTCCTCGGCGCGATGGATCTGCGCAATTCTCCGCAGCCGTACTTCTTCCTGTTGGAGCGGGACTGACGCTACCGGCGTGCGACCTCGCGCTCGGGATCTGACGACCACTGCGAGTACGAGCCGGGGTACAGGGTCGCGGTGAATCCGGCATGTTCGAGCGCGGCGATCTCGTGGGCGGCGGTGACACCGGAGCCGCAGTAGACGATCACCTCGCGGGCATCGTCGACGCCAAGCTCGGTGAAGCGCGAACGCAGTTCGTCGGCGGGCCGGAACCGACCGTCGACGAGGTTGTCGGACGTCGGCGCGTTGACCGCACCAGGGATGTGGCCGGGCCGCGGATCGACGGGCTCCACTTCGCCGTGGAATCGTTCGCCTGCACGGGCATCCAATAGGAGTGCATCGGTGCCGTCGACCTCGTCGATGTCGACCGTCGGCAGCGCTCCGCCGGTCAGGACGACGGTTCCGACCCGCGGGGTCGCGTCGCCCTTCGACAGCCGCATCCCGGCGTCACGCCAGGCCCCGACGCCACCGTCGAGGATCCTCACATCGGCGACCCCGCCCCAGCGCAGCAACCACCAGGCGCGCGCCGCGGACATGCCACCGTTGTCGTCGTAGACGACGACGGGAGCCAGCGCGTCCACGCCCCAGCGTCGGGCGGCCGCTTGCAGGTCGCCGACGTCGGGCAGCGGGTGCCGACCGCGTGTGGAGTCGACGGGCGCAGCCAACTCGGTGTCGAGGTCGACGTACACGGCGCCCGGCAGGTGTCCCTGGCGGTACTGCTCCGGACCGTCGTCGCGCCCCAGTTGCCAACGCACGTCGAGAACGGCGGGCGGTCTCGACGAGAGCATCGCCTCAGCCAAGTCGTCCACGGTGATGAGCGTGTTCGGCATGGTGACTACGCGTCCAGTGTCCTGAGCAGAGCGCGGGTGCGGGCGCGCACTTCCGGATCGCGGTCGAAGAGGATGCCGACATACTCGTCGATACCGAACGACGCGAGCTCGGAGATTCGGTCGGCGACCGTCGCCTCGTCTCCGACGATCGCGGCGTCGGCGGGACCGGTGAAGCCTTCGCGATCGAGCATGGCCTTGTACGACGGCAGCCCGTCATACATCGAGAACTGACGCCCGGCTTCGGCGCGGGCACCGTCGACGTCGTCGGTCACGCTGACTGGCAGCATCGCCACGGTGCGGACCGAGCCGTCGGGTCGTCCGGCGTCGGCGGCGGCCTGATGCAGTGTCGGGACGATGTGGTCGCGGAGGGTCTTCGGTCCGGTCATCCACGTGACGGTGCCGGATGTCCGACGGCCGGCGACGTCGAGCATCTTGGGGCCGAGTGCCGCGAAATAGACCGACGGTCCAGGCGAGTTCTCGAGTGTCAGCGCACCGCGCGTCGTGACGAGTTCGCCTGCTGCGCTGGCCTTCTCGCCGTTGAGTAGCGGAAGGAGGCCGTCGAGGTACTCCTCGGTGCGCTGCACCGGCTTGCGATAGGAGACGCCCCACATTCCTTCGGTGACGACCTTGTGGCTCAGACCCAGACCGAGAGTCAGGCGTCCCCCGAGGATCTGGTTGACCGTCGTGGCCTGCTGCGCGAGCTTCATCGGATGCTGCGACTGAATGGGCAGCACGCTGGTACCGAACTCGATGTCCGGAACCTCCCGACCGGCGACACCGATCACGGTGAGTGCGTCCGGTTCGTTCGGCATCTGGGTCGTCCAGACGCGCCGGAAGCCCTCCTCACGCAGTTCGGCCAGGCTCGCGATCGACTTGTCCATCGACAAGTTCTTCGCGTTGATCGTCCAGACCACGCCGATCTGCATGTGCTCTCCTCGGGTTGTGCCGACTCGACTCACAGTGCCGCGAGCGCGACGTCGATCGGGACGCTGCCGTCGGTGAAGGCGATGTTCTGCCGGATGGATGACGGGGCGGCCAGCGCCGCGGCCGCGACGAGGGCGACGTTGGCGCGCGAGGTGCCTGGCAGGTTCGACGTGCGGATCGCCGCCGGGTCGATGGTGCCCGACGGCTCGTCGAGAGTCAGTGCGCCCGGCATGAGGATCGTCCAGTCGAGGCGAGTCTCCCGCAGCGCGGTGTCGGCTGCCGCCTTCGCCTCGGCGTACGCGAAGAACGGTTCGTCGCTGGGCACACCGTGGTCGGGTCCTGCGCCCAGGTAGGAGACCATCACGTAGCGACCGACACCGGCCTGACGTGCGGCCTCCATGGTGCGGATCGCGGCGTCACGGTCCACTGCGTACGTGCGGTCAGGATTGCCTCCGCCCGCTCCGGCGCTCCAGACGATCGCATCGAATCCGTCGAGTGCTTCGGCGAGCTGATCGCGAGTCGCGGTCTCCACGTCCAAGACGAGAGGGGATGCGCCTGCGGCGCGAATGTCGTCGGCCTGGTCCGGATTTCGGATGACCGAGGTCACCGCGTCTCCGCGCGCGTTCAGCAGCGGGGCGAGGAGCAGTGCGATCTTGCCGTGGCCGCCGATAATCATGATGTCTGCCATGACGGTCACCGTACCGGGGCGTCGCGATCGACGCAGGTTCAGGGAGCGTTACACCCGGTGCGTGTGTCGCGGCACTCGGGCGTGTCGCTACCGCAGCGGGACCGCCAGATCGGCCCCACCCTCGTTGGGTCAGACGTGCCGAGACCTGGACCAACTGCGGACTCGGCGTGAAGTCGCCGGCGAACAGGACCTGCCCTTGGGTGAAAGCCGGGGAACGCTGCATTATCTGCTGTGGCGCATAACCGAAGACGTCGCCGAGATCCGCTAAGTCGTGTATCGAACTCATCTTCGTCAGGCCCAGGTTGTCGCACTGAGCGACCGCGTTGGGATGCACTTTGGACGGTCGCTGGGTCGAGGGAAGCGAGCGCCGTGGCCTGTTGTCGCTCCGGAGTACTGAACGAGCCGAGGTCGACAACGGTCGCATCGGCCTTCTCGTCGATCTGCACGGTGTCGGTCCGCAACATCACGTTGAACTCTTCGCGGTCGAGGATCGGATCGAGCTGCAGGATGGCAGCCCGCGATCGGATGTTTATGTCGACGAACCGGACTTTGAGTGCATCGTGGTCGGCTCCGGGCCGCAAGATGCGGATGTCGCGTCCGGTGAGCGCGTTGCCGTCGGATGCGGCGTCCTCACGCACCGACCCGAGCTTCACATAATCCGAGTTGGGATCCAGGACGACGATCGGCAGGCTGGTGTGGAGCAGCACCTGCTCTAGGAGGACGCCGAGCGCGTACGTTTTGCCCGAACCGCTCTGGCCGCACCAGAAGGTGTGGCGATTGAGCTTCGAGGCGAGGATTCGTGCTGGTTCGCCGGAGTCGAGGATGATGCCGACGGGCAGGTCAGAGGGTATACGAGCCGATGGTATCCGGGCATCCGCTCATCGGTGAGAGTTCGCGAACCACGACGGGCCGCTCAGCCCGATCGCTGCACGATGAAGTCCGAGAGTCGTCGTGCTGCGGGCGCCAGTCGGGCCGTCGCCGACGCGAGGCCGACGGCCCGGCGGTGCTCGCCGGACAGCGGTACCTGGACGGTCCCGTCCGCGGGGTCGTCGGTCACGGGCAGCAGGGCGACGCCGAGCCCGAGTCCGACGAACTCGCGGATTGTCGAGAACTCGGTGATCTCCACACCGACCTGCGGATCGAATCCGAGCGCCTGACACCACGCCTCGGTCATCCGCCGCAGGTTGTAGGTCCTCGGATTGGCGATGAACCGATCGCCGGAGAGTTCGGCCAGGTCGATGCGCGACGATGCGGCGAGACGGTGAGTCGCAGGCACCGTCGCCTGGACCTCCTGAGTGGCGATGACGGTGTGCGGGAGCCCGTCCGGCGGCGGGATCGTCAGCGCGAGATCGAGTTCTCCGCGTCGTAAGTCGTCGACGAGTTCGGCCCCGTGCGCCTGCTTCAACTGCAGATGTATCCCCGGGTGCGCTCGATTGAAGTCGGCGAGCAGGTCGGGGACCGTGCCGTGCCCCATCGTCAGCGGAAAGCCGAATCGGACCGTGCCATGCTCCGGGTCGGCGTCGTCGGTCACCGCAGCGACGGCTGCCTCCAGCTCGGCGAGTGGTGCTCGAACGGCGTCGGCGAGGCGCCGGGCGGCGGGCGTGAGTCGAACCGTGCGACCGTCCCGCGAGATCAGCGGGATCCGCAGAGTCTGTTCCAACGCGTGGACTCGTCGGCTCATCGACGACTGCGGGATTCCGAGCGCCCCGGCCGCGCCGGTCATGAATCCCTCGTGGTCGGCGAGTGCGGTCAGAGCACGCAGTTGCGGAGCGATCGCCGTCATCCATTGATCCATATTCGGATTGTAATAACAGAACTTCTCATTGGACGGATTGATTGGCTGCCGACCATCGTGGGATGTACCGGGACAGACCTCCCGGTCACTCGGAATCGTCAGGAGGCATTATGCGGAAGGTCTCGAACCGGCCCGACCAACAGGCCGAGGCGGACGTCGTGTTGATCGGCGGCGGAATCATGTCGGCGACGCTCGGGTCGATGCTCGCGGTGAGTGACCCGTCGCTCAAGATTGTCGTTCTGGAGCGGTTCGACGAGGTCGCCGCGGAGAGCAGCGGCCCGTGGAACAACGCGGGGACCGGGCACTCCGGCTTCTGCGAACTCAATTACATGCCGGACCCGACCGATGGCACCAAACCCGCCGAGATCGCTCGGCAGTACCGGCAGAGCCTGCAATGGTGGGCGTACCTGGCGCGCGAAGGGGTCGTCGACCCAACGCAGTTCATCCATTCGGCTCCACATATGAACGTGGTGTTCGGGACCGGCGGCGTCGACTATCTGCGCGCCCGCCACCGCACCCTGTCGGCCGACCGGCTCTTCGACACGATGGAGTTCACCGACGACCCGTCGTTGATCTCGCGGTGGGCACCGCTTCTCATGGACGGTCGCGACCCCGGGGAACCGGTCGCTGCGACTCGTCAGGATCGGGGCACCGACGTCGACTTCGGTGCGCTGACCAAAGCATTGCTGGGCGTCGTCGTCGAACGCGGTGGGCAGGTGCGCACCGGACACGAGGTGCGCGATCTGACTCGGCGATCGGACGGCGGCTGGACGGTGCGCGGCGCGACGTCCGACGGCGGCCGGTTCGCGATCGACTCCCAGCGGGTCTTCGTCGGCGCGGGCGGATTCGCGCTGCGGCTGCTGCAGAAGGCGCAGATCCCGGAGGTTCGCGGGTACGCGGTTCTCCCGGTCGGTGCGGCGTTCTTCCGCACTGCTGACGACGACGCAGTCGCCCGCCATGATGTGAAGGTCTACGGGCAGGCAGAACTCGGCGCGCCACCGATGTCCGTGCCACACCTGGATCGCCGGTTCGTCGACGGCCGTGGCTATCTCATGTTCGGGCCGTATGCGACGTTCAGCACCAAGCTGTTGCGGAACGGGTCGCTCACCGACTTCTTCACCACGCTGCGCTGGCACAACCTGTGGGTGATGGCATCGGCGGCGTTCCGCAGCCTGGACCTCGTGCGGTATCTGATCAGTCAGCTCGCTGCCAGTTCGCGACGCAAGTTCGCTGCGCTGCAACGTTTCTGGCCGAATGCAGACTTCACGGACTGGGAACTCGTCCCGGGCGGCCAGCGTGCCCAACTGGTCAAGCCGCGTCCGGAGGGAGGCGGCGAACTGCACCAGGGGACCGAACTCGTCGTCGGCGGCGGCGGGACGATCTCCGGCCTGCTCGGTGCGTCACCGGGCGCGTCGACGGCGGTGTCGGTCATGGCAGATCTCGTGCGCCGGACTTTCCCGAAGGAGACGGGATCCGCCCTGGACGAGGCGTTCGCCGCGACCTCGGATCAGACGGCGACCGCCGAGACCCTGTTGGGGTCTCGGCGGTGACGGTCGTCAGGTGACAGCGGCCTTTACGGGACCACGAGCGGCTCCGGATTCCGGACGATCGCCGACACGTCCGCGGCCCAGCGGATCGGACCGTCTGACGACGTCCATCCCGCGACGAGTGACGTCACCTTCGACGTCATCTGAGCGTCGAGCATGGCGAACGAATCGCGGTAGTCGTCACCGACTCGGCCGAGCAGCAGCCACCACGCCCAGGCGACAGCGCCTGCATTGGCGATGAAGTCGGGGACGACGGCGATACCGCGTGCGGTCAGATCGAGTTCGGCATCGATGGTGGTCGGTGCATTCGCCGCTTCGACGATGATCGCCGCGTCGATCGCCGCGCAGTTGTCGGCGGTGATCGCGTACGACACGGCGGCGGGCACCAGCACGTCGCACGTGGTGGACAGGACGGCGTCGCGGGGGAGTTGCAGCACGGTCGCCGGGACGTGGTCGCGGTCGATCTCGCCGAATCGGTCCCTGGTGTCGAGCAGGGCTGGGACGTCGAGTCCGTCGGCGTCGTAGAGAGTTCCGACGGCGTCGGCGAGCGCGATCACCTTCGCGCCTGCCTCGTGGAGATAGAACGCGGCGCCGCCGCCCATGGTTCCGACGCCCTGGATGGCGACCGTCGTGTCATATGCCGGACGGCCGGTGGCGCGAGCGGCGGCTAGAACCGCTTGTGCCACACCGTATCCGCCGATCACATCGCCTAGCGCGCCGCCGGGAGTGTGGGCGTGCAAACCGGCCATCACTCGTGCGGTGGTCGCTTCCGGGTCGCTCGAGCGGGCGATCGCCGCGTGGTACGACTGCGACATTCCGAGGCGCGCGAACACGGTGTCGATGAGATCTTGCGTCACGCCGAGATCCTCGGCGGTCACCCAGTGGTGATCGAGGTACGGCTTCATCGCATCGCAAAACCGAGTGAGGACGTCGAGAGCACGCGGGTCCTTCGGGTCGAAGTCGATTCCGCCTTTGGCTCCGCCGACCGGAAGATCGAAAGCGGCGGTCTTGTTGGACATGCCGTACGCGAGGTCGGCGACCTCGTTCACGGTGCAGCCCGCACGCATACGAGTGCCGCCCGTCGCCATGCCCTGGACGAGCGAATCGACGACCAGCCACCCGAGGGCTCCGGTCTCCGCGTCGACCCATTCCATGCGCAGATAAGGCGAGCGCCGCCTGGCCGGTGCAACCGGTGCCAGGGCGGTGGGTGGCATCGAGACCGCGGGAACCGATCCAGGCCGTTCGATAGGTGTGAGTGTCATCGTCATCGCCTCCTTCTGTGTCTCTCCAGCATGGCTCTGACCTGCAGATACGTCCACGTGTTGTTTGTGAACACGATTGTTCGCTTTAACCGATCACTGCGACCTACCCTTGGAGACATGGAGGTCACCCTGCATCGTCTGAAGCTGCTGCGGGAACTGCGGCGCCGCGGCACGGTCCGTGCGGTGGCCGATGTCCTCCATTACTCCACTTCGACGGTGTCTCAGCAGCTGTCGTTGCTCGAGCGTGAAGCGGGTGCCGATCTTTTCGCTCGACACGGTCGACGCATCGTGTTGACCGAGGCAGGCGAACTCCTCGCCGACCACGCCGACGCGATCCTCGACGCCGTCGACAACGCCGGAACCGCCATCGAATCGCTGCGTGACGGCTCTGCGGCGACCCTGCAGGCGGGGGTGTGGGCGTCGGTTGCGATGGGGCTGTTGCCGACCGGACTGTCGCTGCTGGCCGAGCGATCGCCCGGCATCGTCGTGCACTCGGTGGAACTCATGCCTGAAGCCGGTTCGGACGCGGTCCGCGACGGATCGTTGGACGTCGCATTCGTCATCGACTACTCGAACTACGCGATGCCGCGTACCCCGGTGCTGACGCGGCGACTCGTCGCCGTCGAACAGGTCCAGGTCGCGGCCCAGACCGGTGTGCTCGGGCCGGGTCCAGTCGACCTGGCGTCCATCGCCTCGGACCCGTGGATCCTCTCTGACGCCCGATCACACTTCGGCCGCTCGATTCGAATCGCCTGTCGTGACGCAGGATTCGAACCCGAGGTACGACATGTGGTCGGCGAGCAGTCGACGGCGATGGCGCTCGCGGCGGCGGGTCTCGGTGTGACCATGGTGTCCGATCTGGCCGCGCGTGCGGCGCCGCCCGGAGTGGAGATGAGGCCGCTCGCCGTGCCGCTTGCTCGCAACCTGTCGATCACGTACCGAGTCCGCGACGAGCAGCGGTGGCCGGTCCGGCGGTTCGTCGACGCGATGGTCGACGCCGCCCGCGACGCCGGACTTCAGACGCCCGAGCCGGTCACTCCTCAGGCGCAGACGCCCGAACCTCAGCCGGAGACGTAACCGCGACGTTTGTCGACGGCCGGTCCGGGCGTTGTGCCGTCGACATAATCGCGCAGGTGCGCGAGGAATTGCGCCGACAGGTCATCGCGCCACCCGACGACGTCGCCCGACATGTGCGGGCTGATGTGAGCTCCGGGCAGCGACCACAGCGGGTCGTCGGCAGGGAGAGGTTCGGTGACGAGCACGTCCAGATGCGCTTGGATCCGGCCCGCGGCGATCTCTGCGGTCAGCGCCGCCTGGTCGACGAGCGGCCCCCGACCGACGTTGATCACGTGTGCGCCGGCGGGCAGTGCCGCGAGTTCGCGGGCGCCGAGCATTCCCTGCGTCGCATCGGTGAGGGGTGCGACCATCACGAGGTGGTCGACGTCGGGCAGGTGGTCCGCCAACTGGGCGGAGTCGACGACTGTGCCGAAGTCGGGGTCGCCTTCGCGCGGAGTACGACCGGCTCCGCGTACGTCGAGTCCGACGGCGCACAGAATTCGCGCGATCGCACGACCGATGCCGCCCGTGCCGACGACGAGGGCGCGTCGCCGGGCCACTCGGATGGTCTCCCGGTGCAGCCACTCGCCGCGACGCTGCAACTCTTCGGTCCGGTGCAACTGTTTGTCGTGGGCGAAGATGCACGCGAGGACGTACTCGGCGATCGGGCCGTCGAAGACTCCGCGCGCGTTGGTGACCAGGACGTCGGAGTCGCGGAGTCCGTCGAACAGGATCTTGTCGACCCCCGCTGCTGCGACGTGGACCCATCGCAGGGAGTCGGCGGCGCCCCAGGCGTCGGCGAGCGCGTCGGAGAAGATGTCCCACACGAAGAGGATGTCTGCACCCGGCAGTGCTGTGGCCAGCGACGATGCGGTGGCCGTTCGTACATGTGCCACCTGTGCGACGGCGTCGAGATCCTTCGGCGGTGCGACGCCGTCGGCGGTCAACAGGACGACGGTCGGTTCTCCCATGGTTCTACCGTAGCGTCCCCCAATATTGTCGACAATCCTACCGTTGACAATAGTTGCCCGGTCGCACACACTGGCCTCATGAGTGGCGCATCCCTTTCCCCAGTCCTCAAGCAGGCGACACCGGTCGTGGTCGACAGCGCGGCCGGGTCGTGGATACACGGCGTCGACGGGCGCGACTACCTGGACTTCACCACCGGCATCGGGGTGACGAGTACCGGGCACTGTCATCCCGACGTCGTGGCCGCCGCGCAGGCGCAGTGCGCGAAGATCATCCACGCGCAGTACACCACCGTCATGCATAAGCCGTTGCTTGAACTGACCGAGAAGCTCGGCGAGCACCTGCCCGACGGGATCGACTCCGTCTTCTACGCGAACTCGGGTTCGGAGGCGGTCGAGGCCGCGATCCGATTGGCACGGATGGCCACCGGACGCCAGTACATCGTCACGGTCCAACGCGGATTCCACGGCCGCACCGTTGCGGCGGCGTCGCTGACGACCGCGGGCACCAAGTTCTCGGCGGGCTTCGGTCCGCTCATGTCCGGCGTCGCAACGACTCCCTTCCCCGACGCGCTGCGGCTGAAGATGTCCGTCGACGACGCCGTCGACTACGCCCTCGCCGAATTCGACTTCCTCCTGGCCACTCGTGTGAATCCGAGCGAGATCGCAGGCGTTCTAGTCGAGCCGTTCCTCGGCGACGGTGGGTACATCGCTGTCCCGCCTCGCTTCCTGTCCGGACTGGCCGAGCGGGCACGTGCGCACGGTGCGTTGATGATCTTCGACGAAGTGCAGGCCGGCGTCGGACGTACCGGAAAGTTCTGGGGCCATCAGCACACCGAGGGGTTGGTGCCGGACATCATGATCACCGCGAAGGGCATCGCATCGGGTTTCCCGATCTCGGCGATCGCCGCTCCCGAGTCGATCATGGCCAAGGCGTGGCCCGGCTCTCAGGGCGGAACGTACGGCGGCAACGCCGTCGCCGCTGCCGCCGGGGTCGCGACCCTCGGCGTGATCGACCGGGAAGGCCTCGTCGAGAATTCTCGAGTGCGGGGAGCGCAGTTACTCGATGCACTCCGCGCCGACCTGTCCGGTGTCAGCGAGATCTGTGACATCCGGGGGACAGGTCTGATGCTGGCCATCGAGTTCGGCGATCCGACGGCGCCCGCAGGTGGAGCCGCGTCCGCCGACGCAGCTCGCCTCGCCGCCGCAGTCCAACAGGCGTGCATCGACGAAGACTTGTTGACGCTGACGTGCGGACCGACGGGCTCGGTGGTGCGGATCATCCCACCGTTGGTGGTCACCGCGGACGAGATCGACACCGGTGCGGCCCGATTCGGTCGAGCGGTGCGTCGCGTGGTGGGAGCGCAGTCATGACCCGCGCCGTCGCCGACATCATCGCCGGACTGGGGACGGGCATCTACCGGGACGGCCGATGGCACGCTGCGTCGTCCGGCGACACGTTCACCGTCGAGAACCCGGCTACCGGCGAGACAATCGCGACCCTGTCCGACGGCGGACCCGATGACGCGAGCGCGGCCATCGCAGCTGCTGCGACCAACCAGCGGGACTGGGCGGCGGTGCCCAGCCGCACCCGGTCGGAGATCCTGCGCCGCGCATACGAGCTCGTCATCGAACGGACAGACGAACTCGCCGCACTGATGACCGCAGAGATGGGCAAGCCGCTGGCCGAGGCCCGTGGCGAGGTCAGTTATGCTGCCGAGTTCTTCAGGTGGTTCTCCGAGGAAGCCGTCCGGGTCCGCGGCGACGCGCGCCGCAGCCCGGACGGGAAGTCGCGATTCTTCGTCACCTCGGAGCCGGTCGGCCCGTCGATCCTGATCACGCCGTGGAACTTCCCGCTCGCGATGGTCTCCCGCAAGATCGGTCCGGCGATAGCGGCAGGCTGCACGATGGTCTACAAACCCGCCGAGCTCACTCCGCTCACCTCCCTGTACGTCGTCGACCTGCTTGCCGAGGCCGGGTTGCCGGACGGAGTGCTGTCGGTGGTGTGCACCACGTCGCCGGGCCCGGTTGTGTCGACCTGGATCGATTCGGGGCAGGCCCGGAAACTGTCGTTCACCGGGTCGACGCAGGTCGGCAAACTCCTGCTGGAGCAGTGTGCTCGCGGGGTGCTCCGGACCTCGATGGAGTTGGGCGGCAATGCACCCTTCATCGTGTGCGCAGACGCCGACCTCGACACCGCGGTGGACGCCGCGATGGTCGCCAAGACCCGCAATATGGGCCAGGCTTGCACCGCGGCGAACCGGATACTGGTGCACCGCAGCAGAATCGACGAGTTCGCGGCAGCGTTGACCGAACGGATGTCGGCGCTCAGCGTTGGCGACGGCGCCGTGGCCGGCACCGATATCGGTCCCCTTGTCGAAGCGAAGGCGCTCGACAAGGTCGAGCGCCTGGTAGGCGACGCCGTAGCCCGTGGTGCGAAGGTCATCTGCGGTGGCGAGCGCATCGAGGGCATCGGACACTTCTATCCGCCGACCGTTCTTGCCGACGTCGACCCCGCCGCCGAGATGATGCGGACCGAAGTCTTCGGCCCTGTCGCGGCGATCGTCCCGTTCGACACCGACGACGAGGCCGTCGCCGTCGCGAACGACACGGAGTTCGGTCTCGTCGCCTACGTGATGACGGAGTCGGCCGACCGTGGGTTCGCGATCGCCGAGCGCCTCGAGTCGGGCATGGTCGGATTCAACACCGGCCTGGTGTCCAGTCCGGCCGCTCCGTTCGGCGGCGTCAAGGAGTCGGGCCTAGGTCGCGAAGGCGGTTTGACCGGAATCGACGAGTTCCTGGAGACCAAGTACGTGGCCATGCCCGTGCGGTAGCGGGGGCGACCGACTCTCATTGGACGAGACGTTGTCCGTTGGTCGAGCCTCCCCCGCTGGTCGAGCCTCCCCCCGTTGGTCGAGCCTCCCCCCGTTGGTCGAGCCTCCCCCCGTTGGTCGAGCGGAGTCGAGACCGTTCCGACTGGTCGAGCATCCCCCCGTTGGTCGAGCGGAGTCGAGACCGTTCCGACTGGTCGAGCGGGGTTCCGCACCGCTGGTCGAGCGGAGTCGAGACGTCGCCCCTCACCGACCCAACCAACTAGCCGGCCTGAAGCCACGTAAAGGCCAACCGGGGAGCCGAGCTACGCCAGGCGAGCCAGGCCGTCGCGCATGTGGTCGTCGAGGAGAGATGTCGCACGGGTGACGTCGCCTGCACGGACGGCGTTGGCGAGGGCGCGGTGCTCGGCGGCGCGATCCTCGTCCGGACCGTACGTCGGGGCGGTAGCGCGCAGACACATGCTGGTCTCGACGATCACGGTCTCGTGGACCCGTGACAAGCGCGGCGAGCCCGCGGCTTCGACGAGTTCGTGGTGGAAGTCGAGGTCGGCGTCGACCATCGCCTCAGAGTCGGGGCGGTGGGCGTGCGCGACCATCTTCTCGACCGCCGCGTCGAGGCGGTCGGCGCATGTCGGACCGTTGCCCGCCGCGAGAACCTGTTCGATCGCAGCGCGTTCGATGGTGGTCCGTAATAGGTACATGTCCGACACTGCATCAGGCGTCAGCTCCGGCACGAACAGGCCGCGATTACGGAGCGAGACGAGCAGCCCCTCTTGCGTCAATCGCTGCATCGCCTCGCGTAGCGGGCCGCGACTCACCCCGAGTTGACCTGCGAGGGCGGCCTCGCCCAGCTGACTGCCAGGCGGGAAGTCGCCAGCGGCGATCGCTCGACGCAGCGACCGCGCGATCAACGCGGGCGTCGACTCCTGCACGACGGGAGTGAGCGACCTCGAGATCTGGTCGGTCATGTGAGGGCCTGACTGCTCGCATGCACGCGCGGGAGCGGCACTCGGCCGACGACGCGCGTCTCGAGGGCTGCGCCGGTCCGAACCACCATGCGGTCGGCGAACCGTGCGCCGACGAGTTGGACGCCGACCGGGAGGCCCGAGTCCGTCATCCCGCACGGGACCGACAGCGCCGGTTGCTGAGTCATGTTGAAAAGGTAGGTGTACGGGGTCCAGGAGGTCCAATCGGGGCTGTGCCATCCGGCGGGCACGTCGGCGCCCGCTGTGAAGGCCGGGATCGGCGTCGTCGGAGTCACCAGAACGTCATACGTGTGGTGGACCGCGCCGAGTCGCACACCCAACGCCATCCGCTCGGCGACGGCGTCGAGGTAGTTCTGCGCGGTGAAGTCGTGGTACCGGCCAAGTGCATCACGCAGTGTCGGATCGATCCGGTCGATCGCACCGTCGCCCAACGGCTTCACGACGGCTGCCGCGCCCGCGAACCACAGGACGTGGAATGCGTCGACGGGATCGGACAGTCCGAGGTCGATCTCGTCGACGTGCGCCCCGAGTTCGGACAGTGCGTGGACCGCCGCGTCGACCTCACGTTCGACGTCGGAATCGTTGACGCCGAACCCGAGATTCCGGCTGTACGCGACTCGCACGCCGTCCAGCGGCCGATCGGAGCGACCGACGTCGAGTGCTGCGGCGAGGTAGCCGTCGCCGCCGGGGCAGGTCGCCGAAGGCGGGACCGCGGACCAGTCACGTGAGTCGGGCCGGATCAATTCGTCCATGAACGCGGCCGTGTCGAGGACGGTGCGCGTCATCGGTCCGGCGTGCGCGAGCGTCCCGAACGGACTCGACGGGAACATCGGGATCACCCCGTACGTCGGCTTCAGGGCGACGGTTCCGGTGAACGCGGCAGGGATGCGGACCGACCCTCCCGCGTCGGTACCGGTCGAGAGCGGACCGAGGCCCGCAGCGACCGCGGACGCGGACCCACCGCTCGATCCGCCGGGAGTCAGTCCTGGGTCGTATGGATTGCGGGTGGCGCCGAGGAGGAGCGAATCGGTGACGCCCTTCCATGCGAACTCGGGGGTCGTCGTCTTACCGACGACCACGCAGCCCGCCTCGAGGGTGGCCGCGGTGACTGGGGCATCGACAGTCGGCAGTGTGCCGTCGTCGGCCTCGGCGAGCAGCGTCGATCCGCGGTAGGTGGGGTGCCCGGCGGTCAGGAAGACATCTTTGATGGAGGTCGGTACCCCGTCGAGCGGCCCGCGGGGCCGCCCGTCGCGATAGCGCTGCAATGCGTCCCGTGCCGATGCGCGAGCACCCTCCGGGTCGACGAGACAGAAGGCGGTCAAGTGGCCGTCCACTCGATCGATGGCATCGAGCACCGCGTCTGTCGCCTCGACGGGAGAGAGCGTCCCGGCTCGGTAGGCCTCGGTGAGTTCCAGCGCGGAGAGAGTGCAGATGTCGCGAGAATCCATGTGTGAGCGACCGCCTTCGACGAGAAATCGACTGATTGTCGACAATCCTACATCTAATGCGGGAGTCGTCAATGACTTCGGGACGGGATGGCTCCTTGACGGCACGCCCACGCGACGATAGAAAGTAAGCAATCGCTTAGTTTTGAACTGGTGTCGCCAACGCAGGGAGAGTCGCATGACCGAACGTTTCGCCGGGAAGACAGCCATCGTCACGGGATCGAGCCGAGGGATAGGCCTGGGGATCGCCCGCCGTCTCGTCGCCGACGGGGCGAAGGTCGTCATCACCGCTCGCAAGCAGGACGCCCTCGACGGCGCTGTCGCGGAGCTCGGCGGCCCCGAGGTGGCGCTGGCCGTCGCCGGTTCGGCCGACGACTCCGACCACCAGGACGAGGTGATCGCGAAGACCATCGAGACGTTCGGCAGCGCCGACTTCTTCGTCAACAACACGGGCATCAACCCGGTGTACGGCTCGCTGATGGATATCGACGCCGGTGCGGCTCGAAAGATCCTGGACGTCAACGTCGTCTCCACGCTTCAGTGGACTCAGAAGGTGTACCGGGCGTGGCAGAAGGAGCACGGTGGCGCGGTCGTCAACGTCGCATCCGTCGCAGGGATCCGTCCGGCGCCGGGGATCGCGTTCTACGGGGTGTCGAAGGCGGCGGTCATCGACCTCACGTCCTCGCTCGCGGAGGAACTCGGCCCGGATATCCGGGTCAACGCGGTGGCTCCCGCCGTGGTCAAGACGCGTTTCGCGACGGCGCTGTACGAGGGCCGCGAGGAAGAGGTCGCGTCGGCCTACCCGCTCAAGCGTCTCGGTGTCCCGGACGACATCGGCTCGGTCGTCGCGTTCCTGCTGTCCGACGACGCGGGCTGGATGACCGGACAGACCCTAACCGTTGACGGCGGTGTCTTGCTCCACTGACCTGGCGGGATCGGGGGCGGCTCCGCCTCGCGGACCGACTCGATCGTATTCGCGCGCGATCAACTGAACCCAGCGACGGTCCGACAACTCGGTCGGCGTCGTCAGAGTGTCCGGGTCGATCGGGGTCGCCTCGGTGAGGTGCAACCACGCCGCGATCTCGCGTGCTCGGACGCGTGGCGCCCCGCGCTCGGGGTCGTCGCCTGGCGTGATTAGACCGGCGCCGGCATGCAGGTACAGGCCGTCGAGGATCTGTGAGACCCGGTCGTCGGCCGCTAGGATCGTGGTCGCCGACTGGTAGTCGCCTGCCGCGACCTCCGGGTGCGCCTGAGTCAATGCGGTCCACAGCCGGTCTGTACGCCGCAGGTCGCGGCGCGCGGCGAACCACGATGCGAGCAAGACCGACGAGCACGCGAAACTGATGATGATGATCGCGACCGCCCACCAACCGCTCTCCGGGGCGGGGTGGGCGAGGTCGAGCGCCAGAGCGACGGTGGCCACGGTGTTGCCGGCCAGGAAATAGGCGATCGCCCGACCCAACGGGTGCCAGGCGATGTACCGGACCCCGTTGATCAGCGCGAAGACTCCTGCCACGACGACGAACGCCGAGCCGACGGTCGCGTTACCGGTCACGCTCATCACGACGAGGTCGGCGAGCGCCACCACTATCGTCGCGGCGGTGATGGCGTGCAGGGCGCGCCGCGTCATCCGTGGCAGTGTGGCGGCGCCGATCAGAGTCGTGGCGGTCGCCACCACCACCCAGCAGCCCACGAAGGTCAACACGGGGACGTCGTCGCCGAGAGGCTCGAGGATCACCGACACTGTCGGAGTCCGCACCGCGGCAGCGATCGCGACTCCGATGGCGGCGACGGCCACCGAGGTGCGTGCCAACGACGGCGGTCGGACGGTGAGGCGTCCGATGCGAGCGCCGACGGCGGCAGCGCACAGCACCGCGATCACCCAGGTGACCCAGGTCATCCGAGGGCCTCGTCGTATCGGAGCATCGGCCGCAGCGATCGATTGCGATGCAGTTGACGTAGGCGTTGCAACAGCCGCGCGGCAAACGCCTCGGCCTCCCACTCCTGCAGCTCGTGCTCCTCCGCGGTGATGGTCTCCTCCGCAGCTGACTCCGACTTCGAGTCTGACCCTGACGGCGAATCTGATGCGGAGTCTGATTCGTCCGGCTCGGACAGGCCGAGCATGTACGCGATCAAGTCGTCCTCGGCTTCGACGGTCGCCTCGTCGGCGACGGTCCCCGTGTGGGCGAACACGATGTGCCCGAGTTCGTGAGCCAGCGTTCGAGCCTCGCTCGGAAGAGCTCGCGCCAACACGATCACGTCGTGGTCACCGAAGTCGCGGCGTTGCCCCCACACACCGGGTGCGAGGTCGTCGACGGCGATTGAGATCGGCCGCTGCCTGCTCTCGCCGACGGCGCGGACGATGTCGTCCAACGAGCCCGCCTGCTTCTGTGCGGCGACGTCGAGAACTGCGTCGACCGCCGCATGTACGCGACGATGCGAGCGGTGGGCGGCGCGGGTCGACTCGACGGGGTTAGACACAGGTCATCACTCTAGGGCTCATACCGACTGCAGACATCGATCGGGGACGGGACATCACTTGGGCGGCGACAGGAATTCGGCACGGGCTGCGTTCAACCGGACACGACCGGCACGGGCGCCACGGTGGGTGACCAGCCCGGCGCCGCCCGCGATCAGGATCATGGCGCCGACTCCGCCGCCCGCGGCCGCGTACTGTCCCGCAGTCACATCAGACGGTGCCGGAAGGGCTTCGGTCTGTGTCGGCGGATTCGGGTCCGACGCAGAATCAACCGCGGGTGCCGTCGACGTGGACGTGCGAGCAGGCTTCTTCGTCGTCGTACGCGGTGCGGAAGGCTTGGACGACTTCGGCTTCGAGGCCTTCGGCGTCTGCTGCTGTCGGTGCGTCTTGGGAGTGGCCTTCCGGCTCGGTGCACGGCCCGTCGGGGAGTTCGTCGACGAGTCGTCGCCGGGGCCCAGGTCGTCGAGGTCGTGGTAGACGGTCGCGGGATCGCGGTCGTCCTCCGACGTGGTGGTCGGGGGCTGCGGCTTCTCGGTTTTCGGCGGAGACGGTGGCTTCGGTGTGGTCTCGGAGCTGCTGTTGCCCTCGGACGGCGTGGTGGTCGAAGTAGATGTATCGGAGCCCGACTCGTCCGCCTCGGACGGTCCGGTGGACTCTTCGGTCTCAGACGGTTCGGTCGACTCTGGCGCTTCGGACGTCGACGACTCGCTCGTGCCTTCGTCGTCGTTGCAGAGAATGGGGCATTGACGGTGGTGATGCCCGGGGAACGCGTCGGCGGTCACGGGGACTGCCAACAGAGCGCCCGCCGCTACTGCGGCGACGCCGAGTGGGCGCGCGACACGCCAGAACTGCACCTGCATCACATCTCCAACTGGTCCTCTACGTCGAGGGTACGAGGGCCGTTCGTGCGGTCAGTCGAGGGGGCTGTCCGGAAGACCTTCACCGCGACGGAGCTTCTCGGCCATCGCGGTCAGCATCTCTTGGGACTCTTCGGACAGGTCGAACGCGCGACTGGACAGGCGTCGCAGGCTCGAGCCACGCAACTGTGACAGCAGTTCGAGATCGTGGTCGATCTTCGCTGCGTAGATGTCGTCGTAGAAATAGTCGGGCTTCACCTTGAAGAACCGAGCCAGCGCGGTGACGGTCTCGTGCGACGGATTGGTGCGGTGGCCGTTGCGCAGTTGCGAGAGGTACGGCTTGGACAGCTTGTAACCGGTGGCCGAGACGGCCTCCGCGACTTCGGCGTTCGTGTGCGGTTTGCGTCCCGGAGGGTGCACCGTGTCGAACAGCCTATTGAGCCGCTCCGCGAATCCGTTGTCCATGTCGCCTTCCCCCGTCGAGTACGGCGATCGGTTGAATCGTCCGAGTCTCCGCTGTGTGCACTGTGTTGCCGCACGAGCGTGAACACGGTGCCTCCTTGTTCGACACATACTAGCAATCCGATGTTGCCAGGAGAAAATTGCCAACGGAAACATGCGATTTGATCCCGTAACAATAGTCGTTGACGTGCGTATACATAGTCGTCAAGGGGGTGCGTGTCGCGTCGACTCCGGTCATCTCCCGACTGTGACTAGCGGTGACATGAGGTTTGCTGTACGGTAACTGACGTGCTCATGGGGATGGGTGCAGCGGACGTCAGTTCGGCGGAGGGGCCTAGTGAGTCGGATTCGACTCGGTAGGTGTCGACGACGTCCTCGGCAAGCGTTGCCGAAGCGTTGAAGCCGCCGATCGCGAGTGACTCCTAAGGGGGGAGCATCCGCGATCGGCGGCTTCCGTCGTCTCTGAGTGGCCTCGAGGGGCGTACTGGTTCCCTCGTGCCCGCGCCCGTAGCGGGGCTCGGTGACGTCCCTGCGGTTCAGTCCGCAGAGATGGGCACCACGATCCGCCCGCGGATCGTGCCCGCGATGAGATCGTCGGCCAGGCCCGGACAGTCGTCGAGTGCGGCAGTCGTTGTGACCGGCTCCAGGACGGCGGGGTCGAGGTCCCGCGCAAGACGTCGCCAGGCTTCGCGGCGTTCGTCGACGGGGCACATGACGCTGTCCACGCCTGCGAGGGTCACGCCGCGCAGGATGAACGGTGCGACGCTGGCCGGAAAGTCCATGCCGCCCGCGAGTCCGCAAGCGGCGACGGTGCCGCGGTACTTGACGCCTGCGCACACGTTGGCCAGCATCTGGCCGCCGACGACGTCGATAGCGCCTGCCCACTGTTCTTTGGCGAGCGGCTTGCCGGGTTCGGTGAAGTCGGCGCGCGGAACGATACGTGCGGCTCCGAGACCGGTCAGGTAGTCGGCTTCCTCGGCACGGCCGGTTGCGGCTGCGACCTGGTATCCGAGTCCGGCGAGGATCGCGACGGCGATGCTGCCGACACCGCCTGCCGCGCCGGTAACGAGCACTTCGCCCGATTCCGGTGTGACGCCGTGGCGTTCGAGCGCCATGATGCACAGCATCGCGGTGTAGCCCGCGGTGCCGATGCTCATCGCCTGCTCGAACGTGAACGCCGATTCGAGGGGGATCAGCCAGTCGCCGTTCAGTCGCGCGTATTCGGCGAGACCGCCCCAGTGCTTCTCGCCGACACCCCACCCGTTGAGGACGACGCGGTCGCCGGGTGCGAATGCCGGGTTGGACGACTGGTCGACTGTCCCGGCGAGATCGATTCCTGGAACCATCGGGAACGATCGGACGACGGGACTGGCGCCGGTGATCGCGAGCGCGTCCTTGTAGTTCAGCGTCGACGCCGCCACGCGAACCGTCACATCCCCGTCCGGCAGCTGGTCCGGTGAGATGTTCGCCACCTGTACGGACTGCTTCTTCTCGTCGTCGCGATCGATGAGCAGGGCGCGGAACTGATCTTGCATGGCTGCCTTTCGTCGGTTGATTCCAGCTTGTCACAGGCGATGTCGTGCATGGAACAGTCGGGACGCGCCCCGCAGTGCCGTCACGTCGTCGTCGGCGCCTCGGGCCAATTGTCGGCGAGCGCAGTGATGACGAACCCGACCTTCGCGTCCATGAAGTAGCGGTCGGCCCAGCCTTCGTCCGGGGCCATCGCCGACGCGCCCGAGATCTTCTCGCGTACCCGGTCGAGTGCACGCGTCTGGTCCTTGTCGACGGACCGCATCGCCTCCACCCCGAGGTGCGAGGACATGACCGTGTCGCCGAGGAAGTCGAGGGCGAACATCGCCTGCCCGGGCGACTTGCCGTTGGCGGCCAGAGCAGCGGCGTACACGCCGATAGCGTCCTCGATGTGGGCGAATGCCGTCGGATAGGAGTAGACGACACGGTTCAGTCCGTGGTACGTCTCGCAGATGCGCCAGATCTCGTCGGACCAGAGCTGCAGGACGTCCCGCCAGTGCGCTCCGATTTCGGGATGTCGGATCGACTCGGCGATCACGTCGAGTGCAGCGTCGACGATGTCGTCGCGGGACCGGTAGAGCCGATAGATCGCGGGTGTCGCGACACCGAGCCGGCCGGCGACTGCGGACAAGGTGAAGTGGTCGATCCCTTCGGCGAGAGCGGCATCGACGACGTCGCGTGCCGAGAACGCGGGTTTGCGGCCCGCACGTCGGCCCGTGCGGTCCGAACGTCGAGTGTCTTCCACGAACGTCAACGTTAGGGCATCGCGGTGTTGCTACCCGACCGGTCGTTCGTGAGCTGCCAACCCTGTGCGCGGCTCAGTCGACTCCAATAGGACGCGTACGTTCCGCCGGCAGCGAGGAGCTCGTCGTGGGTTCCGGTCGCTTCGACGGCGCCTTCGTCGGTGAGCGAGACGATGAGGTCGGCGCGGGCGATGGTGTCGAGGCGGTGCGCGATGATCACGACAGTCGATTCGGTTCGCAGCTTCTCGATGGCGGCGACGATGTTGGCCTCGTTCTCTGTGTCGAGCGCAGATGTCGCCTCGTCGAGTAGAACGATGGGAGCCTGTTTCAGCAGAGCCCGAGCGATCGCGACGCGTTGGCGTTCGCCGCCGGACAACGCGCGTCCGCCTTCCCCGACGCGAGAGTCCCAACCGTCGGCGAGCCGGTGGGCGATGTCGGAGACACCGGCGGTGTGCGCGGCCTCGAGGATCTCTGCATCGGTCGCGTCTTCGCGCCCGACAGCGATATTGGCTCGGAGCGTGTCGTCGAACAGGTACACGTCTTGAAACACCATGGACAGCTGCGCCATCAACTGCTCGCCGGTCTGCTCGGTCACCGGGACGCCGCCGACGAGAACTCGGCCCGCATCGACGTCGTAGAAGCGGCTGATGAGCTTCGCCACGGTCGTCTTGCCACTGCCAGAGGGTCCGACGAGCGCCACCATCGACCCGGCGGGAATCTCGAGCGAGAAGTCGCGGAGAACGGGCGCCGCGGAGTCGTATCCGAAGGTCACCGCCTCCAGAGCGACGGCGCCCGGAGCGGTCAGCTCGGCAAATGATGCAGGGACGGGCAGTGGCTGCGCGTCGAGCACCTGGTCGATCTGGTCGAGCAGCGGTCGGCGTGATTCGAGCGACATAGCGCTGTCGGTGATCGCCGACAGTGTCGACGTGAAGCGCAGTGCGAGGCCGATGAACGCGAGGGCGGGAATCGGTTCCAACGTGCCGGAGACGGCCAAGGACCCGGTGATGCTGATCAGCACCACGATCACGCCTTGGGTGAGGACCCCCGACAGGAGCAGCCCAGCGGTTTCGATCCACAGCGCCCGCTTCTTCGTCGAGCGTGCCCTGTCCATCGATTCGCGCAACGGTGCGAAGTCGCCGCTGCGACCACACGAGCGCAACGCGCTCTGACATTGCGCGTACTCGACGATCTGGTTCGCGAGAGCGACTTCCGCAGGTTCGTGGATCGTTCGGCCCCTGCGGACACATGCCGCCGATACCAGCGTGATCACGATGAAGGCGGGGACCGCACACGTCAGGACCAGGCCGAGCAGGGGGGACCAGACCCAGGCCGCGACGATGACGACCCCGGCTGCGACGCCGCGTGAGACGAGAGGGCTCATCATGTGCGCGAGGATCTCGCCCGCCATCATCAACTCCGTCGAGACAAGACGTGACAGCGAGTCCGCGACCGGACGGGCGAACCAGCCCAGCGGCTGTTTGGCGACCTGGTCGCCGAAGATTCGGTGGATGCTGCGCAAGAAGTCCAGCGCGACGTCATAGGAGCGTCGCGCCGACACATAATTGATGATGAAGCTGAGCGTCGAGAGCACGGCGAGAATCCACAGCCATCCGGCGAGCCCGAGTCCCCACACGGCCGCGGACTTCGCCAGCGCTGTGATCGTCGGTAGGAGCGCGGCCAATGCCAACCCCTCGATGAAGCCCGCGACGGCGGACACTGCGATCACGGTGTTCAGATCGTCGGGGCGAGAGAGCATCTTCTTAGAACGCGGCACGATGTCGGCCACTGGCATGGTGCTCATCGGTGTCCTCCGGTAGTGAGTGAGTCGTTCCACAGTCGGGCGTATGCGGGGTGTTCCGTCAGATCGGCGTGGGTGCCCGCGGCTTCGACGCGACCGGAGTCGAGCAGGACGATCTGGTCGACTCCGCGAATCGCTTCGGGGCGGTGTCCGATGACGAGAACGGTCCGCCCGGCGACCAACGCCGACAACGCCTGCTGGATCTGGTGCTGCGCCTCCGGGTCGGCCAGAGCCGTGGCCTCGTCCAAGATCAGGATCGGTGCGTTCACGAGTAGGGCTCGAGCGATCGCGACGCGTTGGGCCTGACCGCCCGACAGCCCTGACTCGGAGCCGTAGACGGTCTCGAAACCGTTGGGGAGAGCATCGATCTCGTCGAGAACCTGGGCGGTGCGCGCGGCATCGCGGACCTGTTCGTCGGTCGCGTCAGGTCGGCCGAGAGCGATGTTGTCACGGATGCTTATCGACAGCAGCTGAGGGTCTTGCAGGACGAACCCGACCCGGCTGTACAGATCGTCGATCTGTGAGACCGGGACGCCTCCGATCCGGACGTCGCCCGACGCCGGATCGTCGAACCGAGCGAGAAGCGTGGCGACCGTCGACTTGCCCGATCCCGACGGACCGACCAGCGCGGTGACTGTTCCATGGCGGAGAGTGAAGCTCACGTCATCCACGGCGAGCGTGTCCGTACCCGGATACGAGTAGCTGACACGGTCGAACTCGATGTCGAAGGAGTCGGGATCGCCGTGCGGAGCGTCGTCGGAGAGAGTCGGGGTCTCGATGAGTTCCTGCAGCCGGAGAGCCGAAGCGCCTGCGAGTTGATGTGACCACATCGAGTTCATCACCGTCTCCAGCGAGTGCGGGACGAGCAATGCGATCAGCGACGCCGCGAGTACGTCGGCCGGGGTGACGACGTCCGCGTGGACCAGTACGGACCCGACTCCGACATTGATGAGCAGCAGAAGAGGAATCGACAGCAGTGAGGTGCCCAGCGCCGATACTCGGACGAGCGGTTTCACCCAGTCGGAGTAGAACTCGTAGAAGTCGTCGGCGGCGCGCTGATAGCTGTGGTGAGCGCGTCCGACTTTGCCGAATGCTTTGACCACCGCGATTCCGGTGACGAACTCGACCATGCGTGACGAGACGGCCGACAGTCGCTTGTCCATCTTCACGGTCATCTCGCCCATGCCACGCATCGAGAGCGCCATGGCGGCGATGTACAGGGGGATGGTGGCGATCGACAACAGCCCCAGTCGCCAGTCGACGACGAAGGCGTACGCCATCAGGCCCAACGGCATGACAATCGCCGACGTGCCTTCGACCGGCTGGTGTGCGATCAACTGGTGAACGGTGCTGATGTCGTCCTGCAGTGCTTTGCGGACACGCCCGGAGTTGGTCGACGTGAACCACGTGAGCGGTACGTTCGACAGCCGCGCCACGATCCGCTCGCGGATCAGATGGCCGACCGTGATGTCGGCGAGATGCGTGACGAACAGGGCAACGAAATAGATGAGCAGCCTGGCTCCGAACGTCGCCACCAGGACCGTCAACCATCGCGAGACGGTGTCACGGTCAACACCGTCGCCCGAGAGCAGGGCGTCGCCTATGTGGACGAGGGCGATATAGGGGACGACCGCGAGGACAGCGGAGACCCCGGACATCACTCGTCCGACGGTCAGTGCCGTCGACACCGGTGCGAGGAGATCGCGTAACGCGCGGGCGCCCGCTCGTTGCTGTTCCTTGTGGTTGTCGATGTCTGGCGTCTGTGCGGTCACGGCCGATCCCATCCTGATTAGTTAGGTATGGATTATCAATAAGTGAACGGCCTTAAGATTAAGGATTATGACTGAACAGGGCAAGGGCCGACTAGGGATCGAGGCCGGGTGCTTGTGCTAGCTCTCGCCTCGGTGGCGTAAGAACTCGGTCACTAACGGACTCGCCTCGTCGCGGCACTCGTCGAAGTAGCCGTGGCGTGCGCCGTCGAAGACGTGGATACGTGCGTCGGGGATTCGGTCGGCGAGGAGGTGTGCATTGACCACGGGCGCGAACTGGTCGTCGGCGCCGTGCAGGATGAGACTCGGGGCGGTGATCTCGGGAAGACGATCCCATGCGTCGTGGTTGTCACTCGCGGCGAGATGGCCGTGGCGGGCCCGGGGGCTCATGCCAGCGTCGCCGAGGGTCTTGTACGGTCCGGGATGTGCTGCGCGCCAAGCGGATGTGTACATCATCTCTTCGAGAGCAGCATCCCGGTCGGGGCCGGCGAGGACTCTTCGGACTTCGTCGTTGCGTTCTACGGCGTGCGCGCCGCCCGGCGTCGTACAGCCGAGGACGAGTCGTTTGACGCGGCCGGGTGCGAAGATCGTGACCCATTGCGCGGTACGGCCGCCCATCGAGGTCCCGTAGACGTGAAAGTTCTCGATGGCGAGTGAATCCATCACTGCCAGGGCGTCTTCGGCGAACAGAGGTGTGCTGTAGCTATTTGACTCGTCGCTGTCGCCGGTGCCGCGATAGTCGAAGGTGACGGTCGTGAAGTCGGCGGCGAAATCGTTGCGAGTCCGATCCCACCATCGGTGATCGTTCGCCTGACCCGGCAGAAGCAGGAGTGCCGGGCCGTGTCCGCGCAGCTGAACGGCGAGCCGGGTGTGGTCGGCGGCGACGGTGATCTGGCTGTACTGGATCACGATGCCGCCTCCGCCGTCCGACGAGTCCGCCGCGCTGGGGTGCGCGCCGCACTGGTCAGTCTAGGGTGAGGCGTCGCGTCAGTAACTGCGTGCGAAACCCAGGACGTCGTTCACGTACTCCATGGAGTTGTTGTAGCGCAGGACGGCCGCAGTGCGATCGCCTGCTTTGCTCAGGTCGAGGCCGTCGTCGCACAGATAGTGAGCGGTGGTGAGTGCGGCGTCGAAGATGTTCTGCGGATCGGACTTGCCGTCGTGGTTGCCGTCGGCTGCGTAGTGCTCCCACGTCTCGGGGAGGAACTGCATCGGGCCGACCGCCCTGTCGTACGTGGCGTCGCCGTCGAGTCGGCCGCCGTCGGTGTCGTTGACGACACGGTTGCCGCCGAGAGAACCGTTCAGCGTGGGGCCGTAGATCGGATTCTTCAGTCGGCCGTGCTTGTCGGTGTCGCCGAGGTTCGCGTGATGGGACTCGACCCGGCCGATGCCTGCGATCAGCTTCCAATCGATTCTGCAGCGACGATCGGTCTTGCTCATGGTGTCTTCCGCGGCGTGGTAGGCGGCGAAGTTGACCTCGGGCACCTCACCGGACGTCACAGACTTCGGAACGGCGGTCGCCGTGTCGACGATGGGCTTCTGGGGTTCGGGCTTGGGTGTCTTGCTCGTCGATTTCTGAGCGACGGGCTTCACGACCGGGGTGTTGGCAGCGGGTGCGGCGGAGGAGGGGCCGGGTTGTCCGCTCGTGGACACGTTGGCGACGTTGACCGGTGCAGGACCGGCGTAGTGGTCCGTTGCGGTCGAGGACGCACCCATGAGGGAGCCGACCATCGGGATGAGGCCTGCGGCGACGAGCACGGCGTTACGCGTCTGTTTTCGGTTCGGCGGCATGTATGAAGACCTATGTTTTGGGAGGGGATGGGCCTCCTCGAGGGGCTGGCCGAGGGGGCAGGAGGGGTGCCCGGGGGACCCTCGGCTCTCGAGGACTGCGGACGAACGTACCGGAAATCCAGCCTCGACCGTTATCTTGCCGTTACCAATGTGGTGATCTTACTGTTATCTAAGCCGCAGCCGTGCAGGTCGTGGCCGGATCTCCGCATCTGTGTGAGCCTCGCCACGGGCGGTGGGGGCAGGTGAGTGGTGGTCGGGTCCTACCGAGTCACTTGCCGATGCCCGACGTGAGGATCGCCGCGAGTTCGCGGTAGGCGTCGGCGTCGTCCAGTCCGGTCGTCGCACGGACGCCACGTTGTTGAATACGCGCCATGACGGTAGCGGTCAGGTCCGCGGCGAACGCGGCGTGGACGGAGCGGAACTCGCCGGTATTCACGCCCTCGTCGATCAGTTCTTGCACGCGTTCGGCGGCCATGCGCGTGTTGCGCTCATAGACCTCGCGGGCGGGCGCGAAAGCGCTGAGGTCGGTCATGAAGCGATCCGAGGCCGGGGCGAGAGCGGTGCCGACGGCGTCGAGGTAGCCGACGATTCGTTCGCGCGCACCGGTGACCGAAGCGATCCGGGCTTCTACTTCGTCGGTCGCGCGCCGGAAGAAGTGCACGGTCGCAGACCGCACGAGTTGCTCCTTGCTGTCGGCCAGTGTGTACAGCGTCGACTTGGAGCACCGCAGGCGTCCCGCGATCTCGTCGAGAGTGAAACGAACGAACCCTTCGGCGAGGAAGAGGTCGACGATCGCATCGAAGAGTTCGACGCGGCGTCGAGTTGCGAATTCGGACGGAAGCGGAGTTCCCATGACTGTCGATGGTACTGACAGCGCTCTTGCAGTACTGCCCGCATTGGGATACTGATTGATGTACGTCAGTACTGTTTTTAGTCCTAGGAGTATCGAGTGCCTGTAGATCGTCTGTTGCCGAGCGACGAGGCCCGCGACCTCGTCGCGCTGACCCGCGAGATCGCCGACAAGGTGCTCGATCCGATCGTCGACGAGTACGAGAAGCACGAGCGCTATCCGGATCAGGCGTTCGCCAGACTCGGCGAAGCCGGGCTGCTCAGCCTGCCGTACCCGGAGCAATGGGGAGGCGGCGGACAGTCGTACGAGGTCTACCTTCAGGTCCTCGAGGAGATTGCGGCCCGCTGGGCAGCCGTGGGCGTTGCAGTCAGCGTTCACACCCTCGCGTGCCATCCGCTCATGGCTTTCGGTACCGATGAACAGCAGGAGCGTTGGCTTCCCGACATGCTCGGCGGCGGCACGGTCGGCGCCTACAGCCTGTCCGAACCCGATGCCGGCTCGGACGCCGCGGCTCTCAAATGCGCCGCGCGCCCCGTCGACGACGGCTACCGACTGAACGGGACCAAGAGTTGGATCACGCACGGCGGGGTCGCCGACTTCTACAACGTCTTCGCGCGGACCGGAGCGGGATCGTCCGGGATCTCCTGCTTTCTCATCGATAAGGAGACCGATGGCCTGACCTTCGGGAAGCCCGAGGAGAAGATGGGGCTCACGGCAGTACCGACGACGTCCGCGCATTATGAGGACGCGCACGTGCCGAGTGATCGCCGTATCGGGACAGAGGGGCAGGGTCTGCAGATCGCGTTCAGCGCCTTGGACTCCGGACGTCTCGGGATCGCCGCCGTGGCGACCGGTATCGCGCAGGCTGCGTTGGACGACGCGGTGGCGTACGCGAACGAACGTCAGTCGTTCGGCACAGCGATCATCGGCCACCAGGGCCTCGGGTTCCTGCTCGCCGACATGGCGGCCGCCGTCGACTCCGCGCGTGCGACCTACCTGGAGGCGGCCCGCCGCAGAGACGCCGGGTTGCCGTATTCGCGCCAGGCCTCGGTGTCCAAACTGATCGCGACCGACGTCGCGATGCGGGTGACCACCGACGCCGTGCAGGTGTTCGGCGGCAACGGGTACACGCGCGATTACCGCGTCGAACGCTATATGCGGGAAGCCAAGATCACTCAGATCTTCGAGGGCACCAACCAGATTCAACGCCTGGTCATCGCCCGCAGCCTCGCTGCGCGGTGACCTGCTCGGGCGTTCCTGACCCCGACCACACGACCGAAGAACCAGAGAGAAGGGATCGTCCCCTATGACGACCGCATCCGCACCCAGCCGCGCCCTCGAGGGGCGCACACTCATCATGTCCGGCGGGAGCCGAGGTATCGGTGAGGCCATCGCGGTCAGCGCCGCGCGGGCCGGCGCCAACATCGCACTCATCGCGAAAACGGCCGAACCGAACCCCAACCTTCCCGGAACCATCTTCACCGCGGCGCAGGCCATCGAAGAAGCGGGTGGCCGAGCACTGCCGATCGTCGGTGACATCCGCGACGACGCTCAGGTGACCGACGCCGTCGCTCGCACCGTCGAGGAGTTCGGCGGCATCGACATCGTCGTGAACAACGCGAGCGCTCTGGACCTGTCGCCCGCCGATGCGTTGAGCATGAAGAAGTACGACCTGATGCAGGACATCAACGCGCGTGGCGCCTTCCTGCTTTCGACACTGTGCATCCCGCACCTGCGGAACTCTGCGAACGCTCACGTCCTCACGCTGTCGCCGCCGATCGATCTCGATCCGAAGTGGTTCGCAGGCATCGGCACCGGGTACACGATCTCGAAGTTCTCGATGTCGCTCGTCACGATCGGCCTGGCGGCGGAACTGAAAGACGATGGAATCGCGGTGAACTCACTGTGGCCGCGTACGACCATCGACACCGCAGCCGTCCGTAACATCCTCGGCGCCGAACTGGTGTCCAAGAGCCGTACACCGCAGATCGTCGCCGATGCGGCGATGGCGATACTGTCCCAGCCTGCGAGCGCAGCGACCGGTCAGTGCTTCATCGACGACGAGGTGCTCGTCGCGAACGGCACGGACGACCTGTCGTCGTACCGAGTGGCTCCCGGGCCGTCGGATGACCTCGAACTCGACTTCTGGATGGATCCGATGGGCTGATTTGCAGCACTCCTCTCAGAACGGGAGCAGCGACCGGATTCCGCGCACGGTGCGACGCAGGACGGCGCGATAGATGTGTTCGAAGCGGACCGAGTCGACGTCTTCGGGGTCGATGAGGTCGCTGTCGGCGAGGGGCGAGTCCTCGTCCGCGGTGTTCTCACGGGTGAACGGTATGAGTGTTCGTGCGTCTGTGCGGAGCAGGTCGATCGTCTTGACCAGCGAACGCTGCTCGGCGAGGGCGGCGTCGAACTCGGTGGCGGTCACGTCGAGATGTTCGGCGATCAGTCGGGTCCGCGTCGCCGAGATCGCCGAGCGGACGGTGGCCGACTGATCGTCGTTGTCGATGGCGTCGATCGCCACGTCGCATTCGGTGTCGAAGCCGAGCGAGCGGTTGTTCAGATTGGACGATCCGATGCGTAGGATCCTGTCGTCGGCGATCAGGACCTTGGCGTGCACGTAGATCGGCTCGTCCTCGGCGGTGACGGGGAAGAATATGCGGAACCGGTCGTGGACGTCGGCGTCCCAGATGTTCCGCAGCAGTCGGTAGCGCGCGCCGTCCATGGAGCGGCGTTCGATGTCGCCGTCGGCATGCCGGGGCAGGACGACGACGATCTCGGGGCCGTCGTCCTCGTTGAGTCGGGTGATCAGGGCGCCGACGATTTCGCGCGAGGCGAGGTATTGGCTCTCGATGTACAGGGTGTCTCGCGCGGTCGCGATCGCTGCGAGATACAGGCGGCGAATCTCGTCGACCGCTTCGCGGCCGTCGTGCTCGGGCAGAGTGCGGGACACGCCGACCGTCACAGCGGTCAACGTCGGCTCGAGTCCCTCCGGCCAGACCGGCGCCGGGTCCGGTGCTATCGGAGGCAGTCGGTCACCGGTCGCGGCCTCCCACCGGTCGTATGCGACGGTGGCGACCGCCAGCGCGGCCTCGCCGTCGAGGGCGAGTGTCGCGTCGTGCCACGGGCCGTACTCCTCCCCAGTGGGTGTCACGCGGTGCTCGTTCGATGTCCGGTGGTCGGAGGTGTCCCACCGGTCGACCGTCATGTCGATCCCACCGCAGAAGGCGAGCTTGTCGTCGATGACGGCGATCTTCTGGTGGTGTGCTGCGGTGATCGGGTGCGCTGCGTCCACGCGGTAGTGGAGTCGACGGCCGGCGATGAGGTCCTGGACCAGTGGCGGCAGCATGCCCCGCGCGATCCCCGTCACCGCGCCGATACTCCACCGGAGGACGAAGATCTCCAGATCGGGACGGTTCTTGGTGAGCCACCCGAGGAGGTCCCCGAGTTCGTCAGGCACGTCGTGCGACGCTGCGTCGCGCGTGAGCTCGATGCGCGTGTCGAAGTCCCATCCGACGAGGATGACGCGTCGCTGCGCCTGCAGCAGCGCCGATTTCGCGTGCGCGAAGTAGTCGGCGGCATCGACGATCACGGACAGCCGCCCGGCGTGCGCCGTCTGCCTGCACGTGTCGCCGGGGACCAGGATGGACTCGGTCATCGTCGTGCCTGCTGACGTGTAATCACCGCTTCAGTCTTGCAGGTTAGGGGAGGACCGAACTGGGGGACCGGCGCTCGCCGTGAATGCGGTTGTCGCCTCGCGCCGGTTGTCCGGGAGGAGGATCTTGTCGAGAAGCCATGCGGCAGCGGCCATCATGAGCAATGCGTCGAGGTAGTGGCAGGCCATCGCGCCGAGATAACTCGGGCCGCCCCACGCATTGACGGTGAAGTCGGGGTCCAGTCCGCCGGTCACCTGAAGGCCGGCCCGGTACGCGCCGTACAAGAGGACCGCGGCGGGGAGGAGTGCGACGAGCCGCCACGATCCGCGGCCGCGGACGGCGTCGGAGAACGTTCGTCGCGTTCGCCGCACGGCGCGTTCGCTCAACGGGAGCAGCAGTACCGACCCGCGCCGGCCGGACCGTCGACGGTGGACCCAGCCGCCGACCGAGAACACGGCGGTGAGCAGAGCCAGAAGGGCGTGCGGCCACCACGCGGCTGTTCCGGACAGATGCTCGGCGGGGACCGGTGGTCGACGAGCGAAGACGACGACGCCCTGTGCCAGACCTGCCGCGAACAGGATTCCAAGGACGGCCAACAGCGGGCGGGACAAGCGTGGGCGGATCGACTGGTGTGCGGTTGCGGTGATCATGGTTCAACGATCCCGCTGTGAGCAGGACGTGTCGTCGATCCGCGGGCCGGAGTTCGCGCCCTCCTCCAGGAGGGTGCGTCGGTCGGGGTCGTCCTCGAGGAGGACCCGGAGTGCGGCCTCGCGAACGACTCGGACAGCGTTGCGCGCTCGTATGTTGATAGGCATGGTCCTCTCATCGCAGTCGCCGACCGCCGAGCACGCGCGCGAGCCGTGGCTGGTTCGAACCGAGACCCGTCTCGGCACAGAGCGGGCGGCGATGCTGGTGGATCTGGTGATCGCGATCGGCTGCTTCGCGGTGTTCACCGGACCGGTTCTGTCGGGCGTCGCCGACCGTCATGGTTCGCCTGCGGCGCAGGCGGTGTTCGGGGCGTTGGCCGCCGCGCCGCTGATCCTCCGCCGGAACCGGCCGATCGCGGTGCTGGTGTGCGTCACCGTCGTACTGGTCGCGGCGGTGCTCGCGGGGGTGCAGTTCACGCCGTTCGTGTCAGATGCCGGACCGGTGTTTCCGATCGCCGTCTACACCGTCGCCGTGAGATACCGGCGATCGGTGTCGGTGCCGGTCTCAGGCGCGGCGGCCTTGATCACCGCGATCGGAAGTGCCGTGGCCCTCGCTACGAACTCCGGTATCGACCAGGATGCGGTCCAACTCCTGCTCGCGGTTCCGGCCTGGCTGATCGGCGACGCGACGCGGGGACGTCGGGAGTTTCAGCGGCAGGTCGGTGAGCAGGAACGTCGATGGGAGGACGAGAGACAGCAGCGTCGTCGCGCGGAGGATCGTCTGCGACTCTCGCGCGACGTACACGACATCGTCTCCCACAGCCTGAGCATGATCGCTGTTCGTTCCGGTATCGCCCGATTGACGTTCGACGACAATCCCGACGAGGCCCGCCGCGCCCTCGGCACCATCGAGGCGGGTAGCCGAGAAGCCCTCGCCGATCTCCGCGGCGTACTTCGCGATATCCGAAGCGTTGACTCCAGGCAAGCGCCGCCGGCCCCCGGTCTCGCCGAGCTGTCGGCGCTTGCCGCGCAGATCAGTGACGATGGAGTGGTCTCGGTGATCCTCACCGAGGAGGGGGTGCCGCGCAGCTATCCGCCCGCGATCGATCTGTCCGGCTACCGCATCGTCCAGGAGGCTGTCACGAACGTCGTCAAACACGCACCGGGCGCCACGGCGACGGTTGTGATCTCGCATCGGGCAAGCGAATTGGTGCTGACCGTTGCTGATGACGGTGGTCGCGAGGCAGCGAAGTCGCCGGGCGGTGCGGGCCTCGGACTCGCCGGAATCGGAGAACGAGCGGAACTGTTGGGCGGCGACGCCACTGCCGGCCGCGGTCCCGACGGCGGATTCACCGTGCGCGCGAGACTCCCACTGTCCGCCCTACCCGGTGGTCCCGAGTGAACAGCATTGCTGCCCAACCGATCCGCGTGCTCGTCGTCGATGACGAGCAGTTGGTTCGTGCGGGATTTCGCCTGTTGATCGATGCGACCACCGATCTGGCCGCGGTGGGTGAGGCGGGCGACGGCGGTGAAGCCGTTCGCGCCGCTAGACGTCTGCGGCCGGACGTCGTGGTGATGGACATCAGGATGCCGGGGATCGACGGACTCGAAGCGACACGGTTGATCGCCTCAGGCGACGACGCTCCGCGGATTCTGATCGTCACAACCTTCGACGACGACGAGTACGTGTTCGCCGCGCTCCGCGGCGGGGCCAGTGGTTTCCTCCTCAAAGACACGCCACCCGAGGAGATGTTGCACGCGATCCGCACCGTTGCACAGGGCGACGCTCTGCTCGCGCCGACCGTCACCCGACGCCTTATCACGGAGTACGTTCGCACCCCGACACGTTCGGTGTCCCGGCCGGGAGTGCTGGACACGCTCACCGACCGGGAGCTCGACGTATTCGAACTGGTCGCGGCGGGGCTGTCGAACGGTGCGATCGCCGAACGTCTGCACCTCGGGATCACGACCGTGAAGACGCATGTGGGGCGACTGCTGACCAAGCTCGATGCTCGTGACCGTGTGCAGTTGGTGATCTGCGCGTATGAGACCGGTGTCGTCGCGCCGGGTTCGAGTGGGACCGCCCCCTCAACTACATAGCCACACCCTCAATGCGTCTTAGCAGCCTCCGCCCAGGCTGCTAAGACGCATTGATGCTGCGATGGCTGAGATGAGCGTGCGCGATTGTGGGTCACCGATGAGACATCATCGACACCAGTTCGTGTAGGACCCGGTTCAGGAATGAGCCAGATGCGTGCCGAATCCTCTGCGGTAGTAGGTGAGCGGCGCAGCGTCGCTATCGATTCCGATGTCGGTCACTGCGCCGACCAGCATTCGATGATCGCCCGCAGGAAAGGTGTCGGTCGTCTCGCACGACAACCAGATCGCGCATCCGTCGAGTCGAGGGCTCCCGCCGCTCGCGTGCCACCGGACGTTTGCGAGTTTGTCATCGCCCTTGGTGGCGAACCTGGTGGCGGTGTGCTGCTGGGTGGAGCCGAGGACGTTGACGCCGAACAGTCCGTGCTGCTCGATCATCCGGAGGCAGTCCGACGACTCGGCGAGGGCGACAGCGACGAGTATCGGGTCCATCGATAGCGACATGACCGCGCTGACGGTCGTGCCATGCGGCCGATCGCCGTTCATTGTGGTGATCACGCTGACCGGCGAGCACATGCGCGACATCGCGTCCCGGAATTCGATGGCGAGGGCGGACGTCGTAGATGTCATGAGGGTTCCTATCGGGCGTTGAGAAAGTGGTCGACGGATATGCCTGCGAGGTGTGAATACCGAAGGACAGGCATGCCCCAAGCCAGTGCTTCCTCGGCGGAGGCCACCTGACACGGATGGATCCGCGAGGTGAGCGATGCGAAAACAAGTGGCGAGGAAGTACCCGAGAGGCTTCGGTGTGCGCCGAGGGTTCCTGCGCGCGAAAGAATCTGAACCCTGTCGCGCACATCCGCATCGGCGTCGTCCACGAGCACCGGGATGACATGCCCTGGCCGCGTGAGGGACGTCGGTCGAGCCGAGGGGTCCGCGATGGTGCGGACCGTCGTGCACCGGTCGCGCGCCGAGATCCCGGTCGTCGTGCCTTCGACGGCGTCGACGGCCACGCACATTCGACCCGCGTATGAGGGCGCCTCCGTATCCCAGGTTCGGCTCTCCCACGTCATGGGCGGCAGACCAAGACGGGTAGCGCACGCGGGATCGACTGTCACACAGACAAACCCGGATCCCAAGGTGATCACCCGGCTCATCGATCGGGTCGTCGCGTGGTGCGCGAGCAGAACGACTTCGCTCCCGGTGTGGCAGATGTCGTCCACGGTGAGAACGGGTCGCCCGCCGGCGAGTGCGTCGAGTGCGCTCTCCATGGACGAGGCGTACCTGAGGCGGTCAAGTGTGGATATCATGGCGTGGGACGAGTCAATTCGTCAGGCCTGCGGCGGCCCAGAAACGTTCGAACGACGACGGAACCACGTCGGTGCCGCGTGTCACCTTTCCGTCGACGAACCGGTGGGCCATGACCATCGTGATGTCGAGTTCCTTGTCGCCCAACCGTCGGTACGCGCGGATCTTCGCCACCACGATCTCGTCTCCGATCACGTCGGTCTCTACGACTTCGTTGCTCGACTCGTCGAGTTTGGACAGGACCCCTAAGCCTTCGAGGAATTCAGCTTTCGTGTACACACGCTGGGTTCCGTCGAACGTGAATCCTGCCCACGTCATTGAGTCGTCATAGAGGTTCACGAGCGGTTCGGCATCGCCTCTGTCGGCGGCGGTGAATGCCGCGGTGAGGGCTTCGGCGTTCTTCTGGGACATCGTCGTCTACCTTTCGTCAGGGCCGTCGGCTCTGGTGCCGATGTGCACCCCATCACTGTTGCCGACTGCGTCTCCCGCGGTAACCGTCCGACTACGTGATCCACCGCTCGCGAGAAAACGGAGAACGTGGATTGGCGATCTGCACAGGTGGGGAGGCCCGTTATCGGAGGGCTCCAGTGGAGGGGCAGGGGCGCCGTCGGGGCGGTGACACAAGTTGACCCCCTGTACTGAGTATGGTCACACCAGATACGAGAAGTGATCAAGATCGCATTTGTTGGGAGTGGCCGGTGAACGCTGACGAGTGGCACGAGATCTGTCGCTATTACGACGAAGGTGAGTCGATCAAGGGAATCGCGCTTCGCCTGGGAATGTCTCGGAACACCGTTCGCCGGGCCTTGTCGCTGGAGGCTCCGCCCGCAGACCATCGGCAACTGAAAGGATCGGCGGTCGACGTCGTCGATCAGCAGATACGTGACCTGATCGCCGATACCCCCGACATGGGAATAGCTGCGATCGGGCGCATAGTCGGGTGGGAGCGGTCCCGCACATTGCTTGCGCGGCGAGTCACGGAGGTCAGGGCGGAGGAGGTAGCCGCGCGGCGCGCGGCCTCAGCCGTCGCTGTCCTTCCGCAATGTCCCACCAGCTTCGTCGGAAGGCGTGTCGAGCTGCGCGATCTGCGTGGCCTGCTCGGCGACCACCGGTTGGTGACCGTCCTCGGGCCCGGCGGCATCGGAAAGACGCGGCTCGCGGTCCAGGCGGCGTCGGACTATCGGCGCGCGTTCCCCGGCGGTGTACGGTTCGTCGACTTGACCTCGGTGCGGAACGACGAGCTTCTCGGCCAAACGGTCTGTGATGCATTGGGATTGGAGAGTCGAGACGCACACGATCGGTCCCCGGAGGACACGTTGATCGAGTACCTTCGGACCCGTCGTATGCTCCTCGTTCTCGACAACTGCGAGCATGTTATCGGCGGGGCCGCCGACCTGGTTGCTCGGCTGCTCGAAGAGACGACAGGCCCACGAGTGATGGTCACGTCGCGGGAGTACCTCGCGATCACCGGCGAATACGTCCTGAATCTCAATCCGCTGCCGATTCGCGATGCGGGTCGGGACGCAGTCGAACTCTTCACCAATCGAGCTGCGGCCGTGCTGTCGGGGTTCACGGTCGACGACTCGAGCATCGAAGTAGTCCGCCGAATCTGTGAGCGGCTCGACGGGTTGCCACTCGCGATCGAACTGGCCTGCGCGCGACTGACCGTCCTGTCGGTGCACGAGTTGGCCGAGCGACTCGACCACCGGCTATCGCTGTTGACGGTAGGCTCCAGGGATCGGACGTTTCGGCACCGGAGCCTGCACGCCACGATCGACTGGAGCTACGAACTCTGTAATGACGCGGAGCGGTTGCTGTGGAGCCGTGTTGCTGTGTTCGCTGATGGATTCGATCTTGACCTCGCTGCGCAAGTATGTGCGATCGATGGCGCTGTGTCGGAGCCGGAGTTGTTCGACACGGTCAGCGGACTGGTCGCGAAGTCGGTACTGGTTCGCGAGACGAGTGGGAGTCACAGCCGGTTTCGAATGCTTGAATCGATTCGCGAATACGGATGGGGAAGACTGTCGCCGAGCGAACGCGCCCAGATGATCGCGAAGACCATCGAGTGGTGTTCGCGCGTGATCGTCGATTCCGCCGCTCACTGGTTCGGTCCCGACCAGGTCACGAAGGCGGCGGTCGTGCAGACCAACCGCGCAAACATTCGATTGGCGCTGCACCACGCGTTGACGGTGTCGTCGAACACCGATCAGGTACTGATCGCCACCAACGCGTTAGCCGAGGCGCCGTTTCTGTGGGCGTGCGGGATCTCGATCCGCGAACATCGCATGTGGCTGACTCGTGCGGTGGAGCTGCCCGGGATTCCAGAGGCGACGAAGGGCCAGATGTTCGGGGTTCTGGCGCTCGCGCAGACCCTTCAAGGGGACCGGACGGCGGCAGATGAGTCGATGCGCAACGCGCGGATGATTGCAGAGTCGGAGCACGATCGGGTCACCGCCGCGTTCGCGACACACACCGAGGGCCTGCGGGCGATGTTCAGCGGCGAATTCGCCACGGCGAAGGCCAGATTCGCTGAGGCCGCACGGCTGTACGCACAGCACGACGTCGGTCCGACGATGATCTCGACACTGCGAGTGCATCAGGGCATGCTGTTGAGCGCACTGTCAGATGTGGCGGGCGCGCGAGCGATCTTCTCCGATGTTCGCGCTGCGGCCGAGGCCGCGGGCGAACGTTGGTTCCACTCGTATGCGACGTACGGGCTCGGTCTGGTGGCGTTGCTCGACGACGACGCCGCGACGGCTTCCGCTCTCGCGCGTCAAGCGCTGGGCGACCACCGCCCGTTCGGTGACACGGTCGGCACCACGCTGATGTCCGATCTCGTCGGTTGGACACTCGAAGCCGGAGGCGACAGCGCCGGTTCCGCAGTGGTGTTGGGTGCGGCGTCGTCGATGTGGGGCTCCATCGGGCAGCAGCTCTACGGGTCCGACCACTGGAACGCACTCCGGGAAGAAGCCGTCGTTCGAGCTCGCGGACACCTCGGCGACGACGTGTTCGATCGCGAATGGGAGCGCGGTCGAGCGATGTCGACGGCGGAACTGTACGAGTTCGTGTTCGCCTGCCACGATGTCGCGCGCACCGCGCTCGCGGAGGTCGACGCGGTGGCCGCCCCCCGGCTCCGATCGCGATCGTCACCCGCGTCGGCCGTGGCGCTGTCGAGTCGTGAGAAGGAAGTCGCCTCGCTGGTCGCAGCCGGGATGACGAACAAGGAGATCGCCGAAAAGCTGGTGCTCTCACCTCGAACCGTCGAAGGCCATGTGGAGCACGTACTGCGGAAGCTGTGCCTACGGCGACGCGCAGAGGTCGCGTCAGCCTTGTCCGGATAGGGAGTCAGCGGAGCGCAGAAGGACCTCGCCGAGATCGCGGCGAGGCCCTTCCGTCATACGTCAGACCTTCGACAATGCACCCGCGTCGATCGGGAGGGCGATCCCGGTGACGTAGCGTGTGTCGTCCGATGCCAGCCAGACGACAGCGTTCGAGATGTCGATCGGTTCGAGCCACGGCGTCGGCAGAACGTTCATTCCGCTCTGGCAGGCTTCGCGGAAGTCCTCGTGTGTGGGACGGTCCAGGTCCGGACGGAAGAGTCGATACATGCCTTCGTGATCGATCATGTCGGTGAGCACCGATGTCGGGTGCACCGAATTGCACCGGATGCTGTGCGCGCCGAGCTCGTTCGACGCGGTTCGAGCGAGGCCGGTGACGCCGTGCTTGGCGGCCACATAGTGGGCGAAGTTCGGGAAGCCCTGCAGACCGCCGGTAGAACTGATGAGGACGATCGACCCGCCTTCACCCTGTTCGATCAGATAGGGGACCGTCGCGCGCATTGTCTTCCAAACACCACTGAGGTTGACGTCGATCATCTCGTCCCACTGGTCTTCGGTCAGTTCGTGCAGCGGTGCGGACGAGAAGATACCGGCGTTGGCCACGACGGTGTCGAGGCGCCCGAACTCCTTGATGCCTGCGTCGACGGCGTTCTGCAGACCCTGGAGGTCCCGGACGTCCGCGACAGCTGTGTACGCGTGCTTGCCTGTCTTCTCGACGAATCTTGCGGTCTCGTCGAGGTCTTCGGGTGTGCTTCCTTTGTACTCAGTCGACGCGACGTCAGCACAGAGGTCGATGGCGATGATGTCGGCCCCCTCTTCGGCCAGCCGAATCGCGTGCGAGCGTCCTTGTCCTCGCGCCGCACCTGTGACGAGTGCGACCTTGCCGTCCAATTTTCCCATGATGATCTGGTTCCTTCTCTAGCGTTCTAGGTGGATCGAAAGTTGCTTCGGAGACTCGTCGTCACTGCTTCTGGTAGCCGGCCAGGATTGCGGGCGCAGCCTCGGCCAGGGTGATCCGGTCGATCAGTGCGTGCTGAGTCGCAACGGCGGCGTCGCGGACACAGCGCCCGAGGGCACTGGGGTTGCGAACAGTCGCGCTGCCCGCCCAGCGGTGCGCGAACGTGACCACTTCGCCGGCCACTTCCTGGACCCAGGTGGCTACCTGACGCATTCGAGCGCGCTGTTCGTCGCTGATCGGTTCGCCCGCTGCGGCGGCCGTTTCCGCATCGCCGTAGACCTCGTAGACATACGCTTGCGCGGCACGGAACATCGCTTCGTGGCGGGCGAAGTCGAGACGGAAGAGGTCCGAGTCGCCGACCACTCCGGTGTACCCCGGGCGCACCTTGGCTTCGACGATCTTCGCGATCTCTTCCAGGGCGCGCTGCGCGAGCCCGAGCGCGACGGGAGCGTGCCCGCCGACGCCGATGCCCAACAGGCCGAGTTCGTAGACGGGTTCGGGGCGCACCGGCGTGGTGGAGAACGTCTCCATCGTGTGATCGTCCGGGACGAACTGGTCGTCGACTCGGTAATCGTAGGAACCAGTGCCCACCATGCCCATGACATCCCAGTTGCCGAGGAACTGGACCTTCTCGCGCGGCAGGAAGGAGATCCTCGCATCCGGCTGTCCGTCGGCGTCGAGGACCGGGTCGCCGTTCTCGTCTTTGACGATGAAACCCGCGCCGATCCAATCCGCATGAGCGGAGCCGCTCGCGAACTGGTACCCGCCGGTGACGCGGAATCCGCCGTCGACGCGTACTGCCGATCCGGTGGGAACGACCATTCCTGCGGTGATTCCTCGGTTGTCGCCGAAGATGCCCAGTGCGCCAGTCGGATTCATGTAGCCCGCCGCGACCGCCATGCTGCAGCTGTTCGCCATGAACGCCCAGCCCGTCGACCCGTCGGCACGCGAGAGTTCTTGGATGACGCGGAAGGCGGACACGATATCCAAACCTGCGCCGCCGTAGTCCTCGGGCACCAGGATCCAGAAAAGGTCGCGTGCGCTCAGAGCCTCGAACGCGGGCGCGGTGATAGTGGCCGCAGCCTCGATCTGGTCGGCTTCGGCCTCGATCACCACGGCCGCGCTGCGTGCCCGATCGAGATAGTCCGCGCCGCGTGCCGCTGTATCTGACTGCGGTGCGATCTCAGTGGTAGTCATCGGTGACAGTCCCTTCCGCTGCACTACGGCAGCATCTGAATGTGGTCTGACTCACACGATCGCAGGCTGGGCGCGGGGATGCAGGCGGGGAACTACGTGGTCTCATACGTGGTCCTCGCGTGTGGCGTCGGCGGTCCGCTATGTCCAACACTGGGTGCTGCCGCGGCGCCGGATATTGACTCGATCACAATCGAGGAATAGCGTAATCAGCATCACTCTGTTTGTGACACTAGAGTCACAGAAAGGATCGCCGACAGTGCATTCGTCCGACATAAATGCCGAATGGATCAATCGGTCTCTCCATGATTCCGAGTCCTTACCGCCTGGATCTACCGTTAACTCAATCGAAGTGTCGCCGATCGGAACTGGTCAAGTGGCGGACAGTGTTCGCGTGGTCATGGATATTGATGGCGACTCGAAATTCACGTCTTTGGTTGCGAAAGTCTCCTCCGACAACGACGACAGCAGGGCCGCGGGCCGCACCGAACTGAACTATCTGCGGGAGGTGCGGTTCTATGAGGACATCGCACCGAAGCTGACGGCGAGAGTCCCGCAGTGCTACTACAGCGAGATCTGCTCGAACGGGACCGAGTTCGTGCTTCTGCTCGAAGATTTGTCGCCTGCGCAGGCTGGAAACCAGCTCGAAGGCGCGTCGATCGCCGACGTGGAGGCTGCAGTCCGCCAGGCGGCGGCGTTTCACGCGCCGTTCTGGGGAGGCGACGGATTGTTCGGTTCGGAGTGGCTCGATATCTCCGGCGACTATTGGCAGCGATTCGAAGAGATGATGCCGCAATGGTGGGCGGGGTTCCGAGAGCGCTATGCGGGTGCTTTCAGTGACGACCAGCTTGCTTTCGGGGACCGATTCGTCCGCGGTATCGATGGCTACTACCGCCTGATGAAAGAACTGCCGCCCACTGTGCAGCACGGTGACTTCCGGCCGGACAACCTGCTGTTCGGCGTAGGGGGCGATCCTCTGAGCATCGCCGTAGTCGACTGGCAGACAGTCCTTCTCGCCCCTGGCCCAGTGGACGTGGCGTACTGCATCGGTGGAGCGCTGCCCGTCGATGTGCGGCGAGAGAACGAAGAGCGTCTCGTCGATCTGTACCGGAGTGAATTGGGCAGGCTGGGCGCTGACGCCGATACGAACGAGCTGAAGCGTGGATACGCGGCCGGGACATGCCACAACTTCATCATCGGTGTCGCGGCCGCGATGCTCGTCGTCCGCACAGACCGTGGCGACTCACTGTTCTGCTCGATGGTCTCGAATGCGATCACGCATGCTCAAGACCACCGGGCACTCGACTTGATTGGGGCGAAATGATCTCGGATGACGTCGATACTCCGCGTTTTCCGGAACTCGGGTTCTATACGCTTGGCGGTCACGTCGAGTCCCCGCGCGACATGTTGGATGAGCTGCGACTGGCCGAAGAGCTGGGGATGGGAAACGCCTTCATCTCCGAGCGTCTGAACGTCAAAGAAGCGTGCGCACTGTCCGGGGCCGCGGGCGCCGTCACGAGCTCGATCGACATCACGACGGCCGCTACGAACATCAGTACGCGGCATCCGGCAATCTCCGCGGCGTTCGCGACCACGATGCACCGGATGACAGGAGGCCGATTCGTCTTCGGGATCGGTCGAGGCCTCCGTCCGCAGATCTCTGCGCTCGGCCTGGCTCACACGACAACGGCCGAAATGGAAGAGTTCGCTCAGGTCATGCGCACCCTCTGGTCGGGCGCGGCGATCACCGATTACGACGGTCCACTCGGGAAGTTCCCGAGACTCGAACTCGACCGGCGGTTCGACGAGGACATACGGCTGGCTACTACCGCGTTCGGGCCGAGCACCCTGGGAATGGCCGGACGGTCTTTCGACCTTGTCGTCCTCCACACGTTCTTCGATGATGAGACGGTCAGGCGAATCGTGGAGACTGTCAGGACGAGTGCGGAGCGGGCGGGACGCGATCCGTCGTCGGTCAAGATCTGGTCCTGTTACGCGACAGTGACGGACGAACTCCCCGAGGACGCCTTCGTGAAGAAGACGGTCGGCAGACTCGCCACCTATCTCCAGGTCTACGGCGACCTGCTCGTCAAGACCAATCGATGGGACCAGTCGCTGTTGCAGCGCTTTCGCGAATCCGGTGTGGTCAACGAACTGAGCGGTTGGGCGGACGCGGTTGCGACGCCTGAGCAGTTGGAACGGCTGCGCGAGGTCCTGCCGGACGAGTGGCTGAAGTGTGCGGCCACCGGCTCACCAACCGAGTGTGCCGAACAGGTGAAGGGTCAATTCGAACTCGGGGTCGACGGCGTCATCATGCACGGAGCGACGCCCACAGAACTGGCTCCGGTGGTCAAGGCGTATGCGGATTGCCGCTGATGTCGTCGGCCTGATGGGTGGACGCCGCTACGTCACCGCGCCATCACGAAGACTGCGACGCAACAGCTTGCCGCTGGCTGTCTTGGGGATGTCGTCGAGGATCGTGACGTCACGCGGAGCCTTGTAGGCGGCGAGGCGTTCCTTTGCGAACGCGGTCAACTCGGTCGGCGTCACCTCGGCGCCGGGACGAAGACTCACAAACGCATGCACGGTCTCGCCGCGGTAAGAATCGGGCACGCCGACGACGGCTGCCTCCCGGATCCCCGGATGCTCATAGAGCACGTCCTCCACTTCGCGCGGCCACACCTTGAATCCGCTCGCGTTGATCTGGTCCTTCATCCGATCGACGATGAAGAACCAGCCGTCGGAGTTCATGAATCCCACGTCTCCGGTCCGCAGCCCGGCCGGTGTCAATGCCTCGGCAGTCGCCTCGGGTTTGTTCCAGTAGCCCGAGACGATCTGGGGCCCCGACGCGACGAGTTCACCGGCCTCGCCTGCGGGGAGGTCCTGGCCGTCGTCACCGACCACCCGCACGACCGTGTCGAAGACCGGCACGCCGACGGCGGTTGCCCCGGATTCGGTGTCGAGGGGTGCCATCGCCCCGAACGGCACGGCGATCACGGGGGAGGTCGTCTCGGTGAGCCCGTAGATGTTGTGGATGGTGTGACCGAACGCGTTGCGGAACTCCTCAAGCATGGAGGGCGGGATCGGCGCGCCTCCGGAGTAGACCTTCGTCAGCGATGCGAGGGTTTCACGGCTGGCGTGTGCAGCGTTCATCAGTGCGATGAACACGGTGATCGAACCGACCGTGAACGTCGCGCGGTGACGGGCGATGACGCTGACGACCTCGTCGGCGTCGAACCGGTACGTCAACACCAGCGGGGCACCGGTGACCAGGGACAGTCCGACGTGCCCGACGATGCCGGTGATGTGAAACAGCGGAGCGATGCCGAGGATCACGTCGGAGGAGTCGATCCCGATCCAGTCGCGGTAGACGCGCGCGTTGAAATACAGGTTCGCGTGCGACGTCATCGCGCCCTTCGGCGGGCCGGTGGTGCCGGAGGTGTACGTCAGCACGGCAAGGTCGCTAGACGTAGGGACCGTTTGGTCCGGTCGTCTGCCCGCCGCGTCCTCGATCATCGTCGCCATGTCGAGAGCATCGGTCGCGTGGCGCGCTGGGCGCGCGTCTGCCCGGTACTCGAACTCGGAGGTCGTGACGACGGTGTCGACGCCGACGGCAGCGACGACCTCGGCCGCCACGTCGCGGTACAACGACTCCAAGGTGATCAAGACGGATGCGCCGGAGTCGGCGACGATCTCGGTGAGCTCCCGACCGCGGTACATCGGATTCGCCGACACCACGACGCCGCCAGCCTTCCACACGGCGAGCTGCGCGATCACGTACTGCGGGACGTTCTGCAGGTACAGCACCGCGCGATCACCCGGCGCGAATCCACGGTCGCTGAGCGACGCCGCGAACGCGTCGCTGTGTCGGTCGAGTTCGCCCGCCGAGATGGTTGCGCCGAAGTAGTACACGATCGCCCGGTCGGGGGCCTGCGACGCTACCTCACTGAACGCGTCGAGCACGGTCGACACTGACGGATCACCAGTGCTCAATGCTCGTCGCCCTGCTGGGTACTGGGCGAGCCAAACTCGCTCGTCGTACACGGTCATCGGGTCGCTCCTCCATTGCCCAGTGCCCACCGAACGATCGATCGGTATTACCTAAAATGGCACTATTACCGTGTGTATGTCAATCTAGATTAGCTATCCTAAATCAATGAATAGTAACGGCGATGCACGCGACGCGTCGGTCGGATCCCGGCTCCGCGGCGCCCGACTGTCCCGCGGTCTGAAAGTCCGTGACCTCGCCGAGCGGATCGGCGTCAGTCCGGCGACGATCAGTCAACTCGAGAACGATCGGGCGCACTTGACGGTAGTCCGTCTCGAGGAAGTGGCCCGTGAACTCGCGATCCCGGCGGCCCGGATCCTCGCCGGGGAGCTGCCGGTCGCCGCGCCGCGGAGGGGTGTGCTCGCTGACCCGCCATCTGTTCGCGACTGGCGGACGTATTCGCCTGCCGCGTTTGATCCGATCGTGGAGGCGGCGCTCGCCGAGTTCCTCGACGTCGGCTATCACGGCACCACGATGCGGCGGATCTCTGCGCGCAGCGGTGTCTCGGTGCCGGGCATCTACGCCCACTTCGCAAGCAAGCAGGCGATTCTTGTGCACATCCTGGATACGACGATGACCGACCTCGAATGGCGGACGAGGGCTGCGCTCGGCGAATGCGACGATCCGCTCGGACGGTTCCGGTGTCTTGTGGAGAACCTTGCGCTCTACCACACGTACCGGCGTGACCTGGGATTCATCGGAGTCAGTGAGGTGCGCGCACTGGAGTCGGATAGTCGTCGGTTCATCGCGGGGCGTCGGACCGCGCAGCAGGAGGTGGTCGACGATGTTCTCGCCGAGGGGGCACGCGCAGGCGTCTTCGACGTCGAGAATCCGCGAAATGCAGGCCGCGTGGTGGTCTCGATGTGCACGGCTCTGCCGACCTGGTGGCATCCGGGTGGCCGATTGACGCCCGAAGCGGCATCCGAGCAGTGCGTAGCATTCGCTGTCCGGCTCGTTGCTCGTATTTAGAAATGCTAATCTAGCGCCGATTGTGACCGTTGATACTTGACTTACTCCTGAACGATCGATCACTGTTTCTCGTTGAGCGCATACTCGACCGCTTGCAGTGAAGGGAAGTATTGGGCACATGGCACTTCGAACCGCACAGGCCTACCGAGACGGACTCCGCGACGGCAGACGAGTCGTCTATCAGGGGCGCCGCGTCGACGATGTCGCTGAGTTCCCCGAGTTCGACCTTGCCATCACCCACTCCTCCCTCGCCTACGACATCGCTGAGGAGCACCCCGAACTCGCGATCGCCGACGACGGAGACGGCCCGTACACCGCGTTCTACCGGGTGCCGCGCACCGCCGAGGACATCGTGAACCGCGGCAAACTCATCGAAGCGGTGTCGCGCATGGGCGCGGGAACGATCGTCCTCAAAGAGGTCGGCAGCGACGCACTGTTCGCACTGCTGCGGGCACTGGAGGGCGGCGGGCTCGACAACGCGCGCGAGTTCTACCGGTACTGCTGCGAGAACGACATAGCGCTGGCCGTCGCGCAGACCGACGTCAAGGGCGATCGTTCACTCCCGCCGCACAAGCAGGCCGACCCCGACCTGTACCTCCGTGTCGTGGACGAGGACGACGAGTCGATCACGGTGTCCGGGGCGAAGGTGCACACGTCGTTCAGTGCGAACGCCGATGAGATCCTCGTCCTGCCGACTCGCGCGATGAGCGCGGCCGACGCCGACTGGGCTGTGAGCTTCGCGGTCCCCGTCGACACCGAGGGCCTCACTCTCTATGTGTCGCCCTATCTGCACGGCGATATGGACCCGTTCGAACATCCCGTGTCCAGCAGGCACAAACTGCTCGAGAGTCTCACCGTCTTCGACAACGTTCGCGTTCCGAAGTCGCGGGTGTTCCTCAACCGGGAGCCAGAACTGGCCGGTCCGTTGGCGTTGGCCTTCGTCGACTACCACCGCTTCACCGCGGTGAACTACAAGCTCCCGATCCTCGACATCATCGTCGGGGCCGCTATCGCCATGGCCGAGGCCAACGGTATCGCGGGCGCGGGCCACGTCAAGACCAAGATCACCGAACTGATCACCTACACCGAGACGGTTCGCGGATTCGCTGAGCTCGCGGCCGTCCGGTCGGCGGCCGGTGGCAACGACGTCCACTTGCCCGACCCGCTCGCCGTCAACATGGCCAAGTATCACTTCGCGCACGGATTCCACGCTGCGACAGCGACTCTCATCGACCTCGCGGGAGGCCTCATCGTCACCGGTCCTGGTGGTGCCGACTGGGCCGACCCGGACACCAGGGCTGTGCTCGAGAAGTATTTCGCATCGGCGGTCCCCGCCGAGCAGCGACTTCGGCTGATCAACCTGATCGGTGACATCTGCACCGGCCAGTGGGGCGGCTACCAGTCGGTGCTCGCCACGCACGCCGAAGGCTCGCTCGAAGCCGAGAAGCTGCAGATCGCGCGGGCGTTCGACGACTCGCGCGCTCGCGAGGCCGTGGCACGCGTCCTCCGGGAAGCTGCGAACTCGCGCCGCTGAGTCGGCGTGGTCCTCTTGTGAGTCTGGACGCCGAGAGGATTAGAAATTCTAAATTCTGCGCGACAGCGCTGGGGAGAATGCAACACTTTCACGTGGAGGAATCGGATCAGACGATTCTGCGGAGACGGCATCTGGTAACGGTCGTTCGGATCTTCTCCGAGGGCCGCGCTGACGAACGGATCGGTACATGATGATGCAGGCGGCGTACGACGTCTTGTCACGACGTCAGATGCGTGCCGTCCTCTCGGTACTCGAGCGGTGCGAAGAACTCGACGAGGGCCCCGAATTCCGAGAGGGCCTCGCCGACGCGGTCTCGTCCGCCTTCGGGATCGCCAACATGACCTTCTTTCACGGCCCGACCTACTCGAGCATCTTCGACGACCCGGCACCGCTGCTGACCGGATCGACGGCCAAGCTCCTGCCGGACTATCAGGAGTGGTGGCGCGACAAGGACGTCTTCGCGCTCCCCGAAGCGCGAGGCGCTCTCACGGACCGTGGATTCGCGACGTTGGACGAGCTGTCCCGCCTTCCGCGTCCGCAGCACTCGTACGTCGTCGACTATCTCCGGCCGCACGGAATCGCGACGGCCTCGGCCATCCACCTGACGCTCGCCGACGGTGAGGCGTTGCTCGGCATGTTCGACCAGGCCGACGTTTGGGACGAGACGGATCTCGTCGCAGTCCGTCTCCTCGCGCGGCAGTTACGCGCACGCACGGCGACGGTGTCGGTGTCCCGGTCGGCGACCGACGAGCTCGCCGGGCTCACGCCCCGCCAGCGGGAGGTCGCTGCTCTGGTCAGCGAGGGGTGCACCAATTCCGAGATCGCCGACCGGCTGTTCCTGTCCGAGCTGTCGATCAAGAAGTACATCAGCCGGATCTTTGACGTCACCGGCTTCCGCAACCGATCTGAGCTGGCTGCCGCGTGGCTGCGCAGCGAGCGTGCCGGGCGCAGCCGCGCCGGTCATCCGGCGGGTTCGTAGGCGATCACCGACAGACCCGACGGTGCAGTGAGCGGGACCCGGGTCTCGTGACCGCCGACTGTCGGCTCGCCGACCGCCCAGCCCAGTTCGTGGGCGGCGGCGATGACGGCGGCGAGATTCCGGGTCTTGGCCAATATGCTCCACGCCGGACCGGCTGCCTCATCCGACAGCTTGAAACCCGACCATGCCGCCCACCCGGCACCGTCGGAGAACGACGGCGAGCCGAGGACGGTCTCCACATCGCGGGACGTGGCCTGCCAGTCGGCGCTCGCGTGCATCACCGACGTGCTCTCGAACAGCTCGCCCATCGCCTCGGCCATCACGCCACCACTCCGGTCGCACCGATCAGACGATGGCCCATCCGATCGCGTTTGGCCGCAAGGTAGTCGGCGTTATCCGCGGTCGGCGACGTCTCGAGGCCGACGACGGAG
>NZ_JBQEDL010000023.1:0-65728 GCF_052106715.1 Gordonia sp. (in: high G+C Gram-positive bacteria) | reverse complement strand
CGTCCTCCGAACTCGTCACCGGGGTCGCCGCAGGCGATCCCATCGACCTCGACCCCGTATCGCTGCTGGTGGTGCCGCACCTCGACCGCATCTACGCCGAGATGATCCGACGGTGCGCGGGCCGGCCGGGCGATCCTCACCGGTGGGTCAATCCCGAGTTCCACGGCTGGTGGGCGGCCCGAGGCTTCCGGATCAATGTCGACGTCGAGACTGGATGTCTTGACTCTCCCGACGAGTTCGTCCGACAGTTCTACGCCGCGTACCACCCGGAGTACAACGGCAACCAGCCGCTGATCCACCCGCAGCCTGCCGGGATCGCCTTCACCGACAGCGCAGCCCGCTACGTCGGCTGGCACGCGATCACGATCCTGCGTGTGGCGAGCGATCCCGACGGCGTCGTCCGCGTCTACTTCTTCAATCCGAACAATGACTCCGGGCAGGACTGGGGCGATGACGTCGTCGTCGGCACGGCGGGGAACGGAGAACGTGCGGGCGAGAGCTCGCTGCCGTTCGATCAGTTCGCGTCGCGCCTGTATATCTTCCACGCCGACCCCCTCGAGGACGGCTCACCGGACACGGTTCCCGCCGCCGACATCGACCGCGTGCTCGGCTACGTGGAGCGCAGTTGGGGTGTCGGCCGGATGCCGGACTAGGTCTCGACGCTCGCGCAGCGCCAACGCCCCCAGGACCGCAGCCGCCAGGCAGACGCCGACCGCCACCCATGTCGCTTGACCGAGGCCGTCCACGAAGACGTCGGCGACAATAACCCTGATCTGCTCCGACATCGGCGGCGGAGCGTGGTGCGCCACCTGCGCGCCCGCCATCACCGACTGCTGCGCGATTTCCCGCGCTTCGGCTGGGACGCCCAATCCGTCGAGCCGTAGCCCCACGTTCGCGGTGTAGACCGACGTCATCACCGATCCGAGCACTGCGACGCCCAGGGTGCCGCCGACCTCTCGCGTCGTGTCGTTGATCGCCGAACCGGCGCCCGTCTGATGCTCGGGCAGCGCGTCCATGATCACCTGGGTGCACGGGCCCGAGATCATCGCGAGCCCCGCGGCCATCAGCATCATCGACCAGACGATCAGCCCGAAGTACGTGGACTGCCGGTCGGCCAGTTCCACCAGCGAGAAGCCCGAGGCCATCAGCAGAGCACCGGCCGCCGCCACGGTCCGCGGACCGAATCGGTGCGAGACGGCCATCGCCACCGGCGACAGCACCGCGACGACGAGCGCGAACGGCAGAGTTCGGATTCCGGCCTGCAGCGGCGTATAGCCCATGACACCCTGAAAGAACTGCGTGATCAGGAAGATAAATCCGAACAGGGCGAAGAAGGCGACACTGATCATGCCTGCCGCCGCCGCGAACCGCCTGTTCGCGAACAGACGGACGTTGAAGATCGGGTGGGCGCTTCTCCTCTGATGGACGACGAAGACGGCGAGCACCGCGACTGCGACGAGCAGGCCGACGATCGTCCGCGCGGACGCCCACCCGGCGGACGGGCCCTCGATGACGGTGAACGTCAACAGTCCGAGCCCGACGATCGACGCTGCGATGCCCGGTGCATCCAAGCGATGCAGCAGTACGGGCCGATGCTCCGGCACACGCACTGCGATCAGTACCGCGGCCGCGGCGACGGCGGCGAACGGGACGTTGACCCAGAACACCGACGCCCACGAGAAGTGGTTCAGCAACCACCCGCCAAGCACCGGCCCCACGGCGACTGCCGCTCCCGACGTCGCAGCCCACACGCCGACCGCCGTCGCCCGCTCTCGGGCTTCGGGAAACGCTGCGATAATCAACGCAAGCGTCGCCGGAAACACCAGAGCCGCGAACATACCGAGGCCGGCACGCGCGGCGATCAACTGCCCGAGGCCGGTCGACGCGGCCGCCGCGATCGAGACGGCAACGAATCCGGTAATGCCCGTCAGCAGCATGCGCCGGTGACCGAATCGGTCACCCAGGTATCCGCCTGTCAGCAGGAGTCCAGCGAAGACCAGCGTGTACGCGTCGACGATCCATTGCAGACCGGACACTCCGGCATCGAGATCGCGGCTCATCGTCGGCAACGCCACGTTCACGATCGTGTTGTCGACCATCACCAGGAGTTCGGCGATGCACAGCGCCGCGAGTGCGGCCCATTTGTTTCTCATGACTTCTCCCGAATCCATCAGTAGTACGTTGTTCCACATTAGAGGAACATTGTTCTACTATTCGCGTCAAGAGTTTCGTAGAACGACGTTCTGTAATCTGGAGAGATGGTCGACACGTCTCCCCGTTCCACACGGACGCCTGCCGCGCAGATTCGCACCGCACTGGTGGCTGCGGGCCGGGAGATCCTGGAGGAGAAGGGGCCCGCAGGTCTGACCGTCCGGGCGGTCGCGGGCGCTGCAGGGGTGGCACCGATGGGGGTCTACAACCATTTCGACGGCAAGAGCGGTCTGCTCGACGCCGTGGTCAGCGACGGCTTCCGCGAGTTCGCGTCGGTCATCGCGGCAACCGACACCGACCCCGCGACACGATTGGCCGAGTCTGGCCGAGGCTACCGCCGATTCGCGATCGCCAATCCGACGGTCTACTCGCTGATGTTCGCCAAAGACTGCAATCCCGACGTGGAGTCCGCGACGAACGCGTTCGAGGTGATCGTCGAGATCGTGCGGTACGGCCAGACCGGCGGCGTCATCCGCGACGGCGACCCGAACCAACTGGCTATGAATATCTGGTCGTGCGTCCACGGTGCGGTCGGGTTGGAACTCGGCACACGGCAACCGCCGTCTGCCGATACGGCGGCCAACTACGAGAGCGTGCTCGCTCTGATCGCGCGCGGCATCGCGCCGTGACTCACACGCGATCCGTCGTACAGAATGCCGAAGAACTGGGTCGCGACGAGGTCTCCCCCCCTGTCGCGGTCCACACCTAGCGACTTGCGATAGGCGTAAACGTCCGACGACTCGCGTGGCGATGAGCGCCCCGCGAATGACATACGGGAGGTGGTCGCGATGATACGAGGATCAACGGAGTTCATAATCGAGACCTATCCGCGGATATCCGACGATCCTCACTCATGGCACGACTACCGCTCGAGAGTTGGCACAGATATGACTATCGAGGCAACGGTCTCTGACGCACGCGAGTCACCGATCGCGCACCAGATATTTCGCGACCACGGCGACGCCGTCGTCGTGATCGTCGACGAGTCCACGGAGCGCGATGACAGCGGCTGGGCCACCGACCTCGCCGAGCGCCTGCGCGATTCGCCGGCGTACGGCGGCGTCGTCGCCGAGCCTTGCGACCAGCCCGCCGACGATCTCGTCGGCGTTCTCGCCCGCGATTACCGCCAGCGCCTCGGCTGCGTCGACGTCGGCCACCCCGTCCACGATCAAATCGATCAGCTCGGGGACGACAGCGCACTCGCCGCGCTGAGCCAGTCCGAGCACCGCACGGCTGCGCACACCCGGATCGCTGTCCGGCACCGCAGACCTCAAGGCGGCCACCGAACTCTCGCCCGGTGACTCCACCAGAGCCAGAACTGCTCGACGCCGCACCTCGGCGTCGTCGTCGGCGAGGTGTGCCGCCAATACGTCGGTGGCGTCGTCACCCGACCTCGACAACGCCCAGCGCAGCGCACCCGCGACATTGAGATCACGTTCGGTGAGCACCGCACGCGCCAGCACTTCGCCCGCGACCACGTCGCCCGACAGCGCGGCACGCTGACGGCCCGACGGATCGTCGGAGTCGAGTCCGGACAGCAATGCCACGACGTCGAGGACCTGTTCCCAGTCGCCGGGTCCGGAGTCGGCGACCCGTCGCAGACGTTCCAGCAACGCCCGCTCGCGGCCGATCCGCTGCTCGGTGCGCGCAGCAAGGTCGGCGACGACGTCACCGGGCGCGAAGGTCGGGTCATCGAGCGCCTGACCGACCTCGCGCAGGGAGAGTCCGAGTGCGCGGAGGCTTTCGACGTGGAAGATGCGGACGATGTCGTCGGCGTCGTACTCGCGGTATCCGGCCGACGAGCGGCCGCCCGGAGTCACGAGGCCGATGGCTTCGTAATGACGGAGCATCCGTGCACTCACGCCCGATCGACTCGCCACCTCCCCGATCCGCATCGGTCACCTCATCTTCCATATACGAACGCCGACTCCGGGTCAGCCATCAACTGCTCGGTCGCCGCGGCGTGGCCGCGGACCCCCGGGTCAGCCGACCGCTGCGCGTGCGCGACGACCGGCTCGGCGGCATCGCCGAGTGCGACGAAGGCCCGACTGAGACTGCGGTACATATCGGCGTCGCCTCGTCCGAACTGTGTCGCCAGTATGGCAGCCAGGGCCGTGACCTCCTGCTCGGGCACGAGGGCCACTGCGGCCCGCCACGCACAGCGGGCCGTCTCGTAATCCGCGTCGGTGAGCAGTTCTCGCGAGATCGCGGGCCAGGCCGAGTCGTCACCGATCTTGGACAACGTGTGCAGCGCCTGACTGCGCGCCTGCGGCGTCGCCGATCCGAGCTCGGCGATCACCGCCGGAATCGTCTCGTCAACCGGATACCTCGCGATGGCCCAGGTCAACATGTCGCGGACATAGAAGTCCGGTTCCGTCCCGCACCGGTCGATCAGAACCTCGAGCATGCCCGGCTCGGGGCCGGTTCCGGCATCGAGTGCCGCTCGCAACCTGGTCTCCGAGTGCTCGGCGTGCAACGCGGTCGTCAATGTCTGTGATCTGTTCACTGCGACCACCTCCTCATCGACGACTCCACACCCTGACACAGTGTGAGGGTCAAGTGTCGATACCGCTGAAATCCGGCAGTCACGGATACATACTGACCGGATGAGACTCCGGATCGCCGCGATGTTGACCGCTGTCACACTCGCTCTCGTCCTCGCTCCGCTTGCGTCCGCCACTCCGCGCGCTACCGCGCTGCCGGACGACTTCCTCTGGGGCGTAGCGTCTTCCGGATTCCAGTCCGAGGGCGATTCGCCGGACAGCAACTGGATGCGGTACATCCGGCAGGGCAAGACCGACGATCGGATCGGCTCATCGGTCGACTTCCGGCATCGCTATCGGCAAGACATCGCGCTCGCGAAAGGTCTCGGCGTCAAGGTCTACCGGGTGGGTGTCGAGTGGGCCCGCGTTGAACCGAAGCCAGGCGTGATCGACCGCCGGGAACTCGCATACTACGACGACCTCGTCGCGAGCATCGTCGACGCCGGGATGCGGCCGATGATCACGCTCGATCACTGGGTCTATCCGGGTTGGATCGCCGACCGCGGCGGCTGGTCGTCGGCGCGGACCCCCGCGGCGTGGCTACGGCACAACGCGATGATCGTCGACCGGTACGTGAGGTATCACCCGCTGTGGGTCACGATCAACGAGCCGACGGTCTATGTGCAGAAAGAACTGCAGAAGGGCGGGATCGCCGCCGACCGGGTGACCACGATGCTCGACCGGCTGGTGCGGGTTCACCGCACGATCTACGACCGCATTCACCACCGCGATGCAAACGCGATGGTCTCGTCGAACATCGCCTACCTGCCGACCGTGGAGCCGCTCGTCGACACGATGTTCGCCGATCGGATCGCCGACAAGCTCGACTTCGTCGGTGTCGATTACTACTACTCGGTCTCGCCGACGGATCTCAGTGCGGCGAACGCCGCCGTCGACCGAATGTGGGACGCATCGATGTCCGCCGACGGAATCTATTACGCGCTGCGCGATCTACACGAGCGCTACCCACGCAAGCCGTTGTACGTCGTCGAGGCCGGCATGGTCACCGAGGACGGGAAACCGCGGCGCGACGGCTACCGACGGGCCGACCATCTGCGCGACCTCGTCTACTGGATGCAGCGCGCCCGCGCCGACGGGATGCCGCTGATCGGCTTTAACTACTGGACGCTCACCGACAATTACGAGTGGGGCAACTACGCGTCCCGCTTCGGCCTGTACACCGTGGACGTGAAAACCGACCCGAGTCTGACTCGTCGTCCGACCGCGGGCGTCGCCGCGTATCGAGCAATCACTGCGGCGAACGGCGTCGGGCCCTCGTACCGGCCGAGCCGACCTGCAGCATGGTGTTCGCTGGTCGCCGCTCCCGCGAGTTGTGCACGACCGGTGCGGTAGGCCGAATCAATTCAGCGAGCCCGCATTCACCACGGGTTGGGTGGCTCGGTCACCGCACAGGACGACGAGGAGGTTCGACACCATGGCGGCGCGCCGCTCCTCGTCGAATTCGACGACGCCCTGCTCGGCGAGACGATCCAACGCGAGGCCAACCATCCCGACGGCGCCTTCGACGATCTGCGCTCGTGCGGCGACGACCTGCGCGGCCTGCTGGCGGACGAGCATCGCCTGTGCGATCTCCGGTGCGTATGCGAGGTGCGTGATTCGAGCCTCGATGACCTCGATGCCCGCGGTCGCCGTGCGTTCACCCAGTTCGACGGTCAACTCTTCGGCGACGGTCGCTCCGTCGCGCAGACTCGTGCGATCGACGTCGTGCGCGTCGTACGGGTGAATGGTGGCCAGATGCCGCACGGCGGCCTCCGACTGGGTGGCGACGTACTGCTCGTAGTCGTCCACGGCGAACGCCGCCTTGAAGCTGTCGATCACCCGGTACACGACGACGGCCGCGATCTCCACGGGATTGCCGTCGGCGTCGTTCACCTTGAGCATCTGCGTCTCGAAGTTCCGTACGCGCAGCGAGATCGACTGCTTGTCCGACAGCGGGACGAGCAGCGAGAATCCCGGTTCGTCGACCGACCCGATGTAGCGCCCGAAGAACTGGACGACTTTAGCCTCGTTGGGGCCGACTACCGTCAGCCCGGTCAGCGACAGGAGTGCGACGACGCCGACGACGATCGCGACGACAACGAGCACGATCCAGGCAGCTGACCCACCGTCGGAGAGCAACGCGATCGACGCGACGGCGGCGACCGCGCATATCACGATCACCGCGAGCCCACCGATCAGTCCGAAGAAGCCGTTCATCCGCCAGGCTTGGCGTAGTTCCATCCCGCTCTCCCGTCTATTGAAGTGATGCCTCCAGGCTATGCGGTCAGGACCGCGTCATGCGCCGGGAGCCGTTCTTCACCGTCCACGACTGCGCGAGCCGCTGCCCGGTGCGTCGATCGGTGAGACTGTCGACGAAGTACCAGTCCATTCGCGCGGCGGCCGGAGTCACCGTCATGACGCCGTAGCCGTGCTCATCGGTATCGACCCAGCGCGTGTGATGGTTGGCCGCAGTGATCGCGGCCGACGCGACGTCACCGACGGTGTGCTCGGGCACCTTCACGATGTCATCGAGATTGTTCGACGTCACCGACGTGACGACGAATTCGGTGGCCACGGTGCCTGCTCCCGGATAGTTCGCGGGCTTGCGCGGAATGTCGTTGGCCCATGACATGTGGATATCGCCGGTAATGAAGACGACGTTCTTCTGGTCGGCGTCGTCGATGGCGTCGAGCAGCCGCTGACGGTCGGCGACGTAGCCGTCCCACTGGTCGCCGTTGTACGGGATCCCGCTCTCGGGAATCCCGACGAGATCGGTGATGACCTTGGTACGAGCCGGATCGAGCGGCGGGATGAGCACCGGCGAGATCATCACCGAGTTGCCGATGACCTGCCAGGTCGCGTCCGATGTGGTGATTGCATTCTTGACCCATTCCATCTGACGGCGCCCCGTGATGGTGCGCGCCGGGTCATCGGACTCGCGGGAGAATCGGCCTGCCGAGACGTCCCGATATGTGCGCAGATCCAGCATCGACAGTTCCAGCAGCTTGCCGTAGGCGAGGCGGCGGTAGATGTGCCGATTGTCGCCGCTGACCCGGGGGCGCACCGGCATCCACTCGAAGTAAGCCTGGTCGGCTCGAGCTTTCCGACCCGCCCATGATCCCTGGGACCGCTTGTGGTTCTCGGCGCCGCCCGACCACTGGTCGTTGGCGGCCTCGTGGTCGTCCCAGGTAGCGATAAACGGATGCTGACGGTGCACCGCCTGCAGGTCGGGGTCGGTCTTGTACTGTCCGTGGCGGGTGCGGTAGTCGGCGAGCGACACGATGTCATGGGCCGGCTCGTGGCGTCGGACGACGCCCTCCTTGCCTGCGTACTCGCCTGGGCCGTACTCGTAGATGTAGTCGCCGAGATGGACGACGGCGTCGAGATCGGTACGGTCGGCGAGGAATCGGTACGAACTGAAATACCCCGCCTCCCAATTGGAGCAGCTGACCACCCCGAAGCGGGCACGAGCGACATCGGCGTGCGCGGCAGGCGCCGTCTTGGTGCGTCCCACCGGCGACACCGCGCCCGCGGCCGTCCCGCCCGTGACCCGGAACCGGTACCAGTAGACGGTCGCCGGTCGCAGCCCCGACACATCGACCTTCACGGTGTGGTCGCGGGACGCGTCCGTTGTCGTCGTCCCCGAGGCGATCACCGCGCCGAACGAACGGCTCCCCGCCACCTCCCAGACCATGTCGGAGGCGCCGCCGCGGCCGGATCCGGGCGTCGCTTCCGCCGTCGGCGTGACACGCGTCCACAGGATCACGCCGCCGGGGAGCGGGTCTCCGGAGGCGACGCCATGACGAAAAGCAGAGCGAGCGGCATCGGCGGGACCAGCCGCGAGCGGCAGTCCGACGGCGAGCGCACCTGCGCCCGCCACTCCGATGAAACTGCGACGAGTGAACGTGACAGGGCTGTTGACTTCAGACACCCGCTGACGGTTCCACGACCGGATTACCCGGCAGTAACATCAAGGCGAATGCGCGGGGCGAACCCGTCAACCTCGCCGCCACCTTCGATTCACACATTGCTGCCACGATCGATCACATGATCGAGAACAGCCCTGAATCGACGATGCCGAGCCGCCGCACATTCCTCGCAGGCACCGCCGTCGCCGGTGCCGCAGCCGCCGTCGGAGCGTCCGGCGCGTTGGCGCCCGACGCGGCGGCCGCTGAGCGTTTCCCGCTCGCGTTCCAGGCCGAGCACCTTCGCGTCTTGGTCACCGGCGACGCGGGCACCGGCGAGAAGCCGCAGTACGCGGTCACTGCCGCCGCACGTCGGCTGCACGCCGCCGACCCGTTCGACGTCGCAGTCGGCCTCGGCGACAACATCTACGAAGCGGGGCCGAACGGTCCTGACGACGCCCAGTTCCGAACCAAGTTCGAGAAGCCGAACGCCGGCCTCGACTTCCCGTGGTTGATGACGCTCGGCAACCACGACACCACCGCGATCTTCCCCGGCGACGGCGGGTGGCTCCTCCGCGGCAACGACGAAGTCCGGTACCACTCGCGATCACGGCGCTGGTACATGCCATCTCGCTACTACTCGGTGGAACTCGGCGTGGCCGACTTCTTCGTCTTGGACCTCAATCCGCTGGCCGCGTACATCCCGCCGTTCCTGTCGCCGGAGTGGGAGCCGGGCGGACACTACATGACCCGTCAGGCACAGTGGCTCGACAAGGCGCTCGCCGCGTCGAACGCGCCGTGGAAGTTCGTGTGCACTCACCACCCTTACGCGAACAACGGTCCGCACGGCCCGGCAGGTGATTACGACGGTCTGCCCGCACCGTTGAGCGGCGACGCCGCGAAGGCGTTCTTCGAACGGCATGTCGCGGGGCGCGCACAGTTCCTGCTGTCCGGCCACGACCACAGCCAGCAGGTCCTCGAGAACGTCGCAGGCCTGCGCGGTACCCGTCAGATCGTGTCCGGCGCTGCAGCGAAGACCGTGAACAAGCCCTCGACGAAACGCTTCCGGGCACGCTACGAGAATCTGCGCGACCGCGGTTTCATGGCTCTCGACATCACGTCGTCGACGGTCGGCCTCACCGTATACGAGGTGTCACCGGATCGCCCGCACGCACACAACGCGTTCGAGACGACCTACCGGCGATGATCACCGACTGCCCGACGGCACCGGCGGCGTGCTCCGACGCGGCGGCACAAGTTCGGCCCGCGCGTGCTCGACGACGATCTCGGTCAGCGCTGTGACCAACGGCGATCTGAGTCGCCAGTACTGCCAGTACAACGGGACGTCGATGGGCCTGCGCGACAGTGGAACGAGGTCGACCCCGGTGCGGGAGCCGTCCATATCCACTTCTGGCACCGCGCCCCACCCGATGCCGGCCTGGATCGCTCGACGATATTCGGCGGCCGCCGGAATGTAGGTGACCGGCGGCGAGATCGGTTCGGGCACCAGATGATTGAGCGCTTTCAATTGCAGGTGGTCGTTGTGGTCGAACATCACCATCGGCGCGTACCGCATGTCGCGTGCGCGCACACCGTGGGGCAGCCAGCGCTGAATGAACGACGACGTCGCGACCGGGAAATACCGAAGTGCCCCCAGCTGAACCGTCTCGCACCCACGGACGACCAGTGGTTCGGAGGTCACGGCTCCGACGACGTCGCCCGCGCGTAGCAGCGCGGTCGTGACGCTCTCATCGTCCCGGTGGAGATCGAGATTGACCGGGTGCGCACCGTGGAACTCGGCGATCACCGGCAGAAACCAGGTGGCGAGCGAGTCCGCGTTGCACGCGACGCGAAGACTCACGCGCGGCAGCCTTCGAGAGTCGGGGTCGGCCTCATGCACGATGCCGGTCAGTTCGCCTTGCGCTTCGGCGACGAGCAGCGACCACTGTTCGCCGAGCCGAGCGAGGATCTCTCCGTCCGGGGTCGCCGTCACCGGTTTGACTCGTCGAACCAGGATCCGCCCGACCGAATGCTCCAATGCTTTGATGCGTTGACTCACCGCGGACGGTGTGACGTGCAACGATGCGGCCGCCGCTTCGAAGGTGCCTTCGCGCAGCACTGCGGTCAGGGTCATCAGGCTCTCGGCGGACGCGTCCATGTCGGGATTCACAATTAGCAATTCTAATCTTTATACAGAATCGCTACCTGGATTAATCAATGGCGCGTTCGTAGCGTCGATTGACGTGACGACGACCCTCCTGCTCGCCGCGATCGCCGGCCTCCTGACCGGCACCGGCCTCATCATCGCCATCGGCCCCAGAACGTGTTCGTGCTCCGCCAAGGACTCAGCGGGCCCACGTGATACCGGTAGTCGCCGTCTGCGTCCTATCCGACATCGTCCTGATCAGTGCGGGCACCGTCGGCCTGGGCGCGGCGATCACCGCGCATCCGACGATCATTACCGCCGCCAGAGCCGTCGGCGGCGCCTACCTCGTAGCGCTGGGTGTCGCCGCGGCTCGACGCGCATGGCGGCCGCGGGCAGCGTCGGCGACCGACGACGGTGGGCGTAATCGCGGCATCTGGGCGGCACTCGGCACCGCGCTCGCCCTCACCTGGTTGAATCCGCACACCTATATCGACACCGTGCTCACGTTGGGCTCTATCGCGAACAGTCACGCAGATGCCAAGTGGGCGTTCACTGTCGGAGCATGTGTGGCGAGTCTCGTGTGGTTCCTCGCCCTCGGACTCGGTGCACACAAGGTGGCACCGGTGTTCTCGTCCGTCCGCGCGTGGCGAATCCTCGACGCAGTGATCGCGGTCGTCATGACTGCACTCGGCATCGGCCTCGTCGCCATGAGCTGATCGGGAAACGAAACACATTCGGGTTATGCTCCGGACATGGTGATCCGATGACCGGGGAGATGATCGACGTCGGCGACGACGTACAGATCTGGGCGTCGAGCCGAGGCAATGGGCCGACGGTCCTGTTGTCGGCGGGCCTCGGCATGCCCGCCCAGACGTGGACGTTCACCGGGCTCCCCGACGCCCTGGTCGACGCCGGATTCCGGGTGATCGAGTATTCGGCGCGCGGCGTAGTCCCGTCGTCGGCTCCACCTGCCCCGTACTCGGTGCACGATATCGCCGCGGACGCCGCCGAAGTCCTCGACCGCTACGGCGTCGACGATGCGATCATCGTCGGGTACTCGATGGGCTGCTATATCTCGCAGGCACTGCTGGACGTGTGGGGCGGCACGGTTCGCGGACTGGCGATGGTCGCCGGGCTCCGATCGTCGACCATCGGTGTGGTCGTCAACGAGATGGAACTCGAACTGATCGAACGGCTCGGCCACATTCCCGGCTCCGTGTCCCTGTTCGAGCAGTTGATGACGACCCCATCGGCTGCGGTCTTGCGCGACGACACCCAGGTCGCGAACTGGCGCGCGATGCTCGATGGGGCAAGCGGCGGCGACGTGTGGACGTCGATCGACGGACAGCTCGGCTGCACTCGAGCGTCGTACGACTGGATGCGATCTGGCGAGCCGACCGTCGAACGCCTGGAAGCCATCGGGTGCCCGACGTTGGTCGTCAGCTTCGGCGACGACATGTTCTTCCCCGCGCCGGGTTCACAGGAGGCCGCCTCGCACATCCCGAACGCGCAGTGGATGCTCGTGGACGGCGTCGGCCACGGCGGCCTCATCTTCGACCCCGAACACCGCGCCACCGCTGCCGTCACCGCTTTCTGTCGGAGTCTGTGACGCCGGTTGTTAGATCGGCCGACCGTCCCACTCGTGGTCGTGCATGAAGCCACCGTCGAGCCCGACGTGGTAGCGCCGGGCGTCGCGCAGGATGCCTGCGTACGCAACGGGCATCATGAACCCCGGCTTCGGGTCGGCCTTGGAGGCGATGACGTCGTCGGCCTTACGCATCTCGGCGAGGAACCGCCGGAACGTGTTGTTCGGGTAGGAACTCTTCTTCCATCCGTAGATCGCCATGCCGGCACCGATCATCGTGGTGCTGCCCGTCTGCGGCGTGATCAGTTCGGTGTTCTCGCCGAAGAACGCGCGGTCCACCCGGTCCTCGTCCTTGAACATCATGATCCCGCTGGTCGCACGCGGATTGCACTCGATCGTGACCAGCCCGCGGTCGGGGTGGTCGATGAAGTCGAGTCCCATTTGGCCGGTGAATCCGACTTCTTTGACCAGTCGGCGAGTCCATTCGACGATGGCCGGGTGGTCGACCTGCTCGAAGGTCAGGCACGACTGTCCGCCGATCGCATACCCGACTGGATAGGTGGCGTGGGCGTACACCTCGCCGTCCCGACAGACCGAATACGTGCAGTAGCGATCGCCCTCGAGCCACTCCTGCGCGATCCACGGGTTAGTGGGGTCGTACGTGAGATAATTGAGGTCATCGCCCGGGTACGCCTTATATACCTTCTGCGATCCGCGTGAGTACGCCTGCTTGATCGCGAACGGCGTCGTGAAGTCCTCCGATGCGGCGACCGCGTCTTCCGGCGAGGAGATCTCCCTGAACTTGAGCGCCTCGATCCCGCGGTCGACGAGCGCCTGCTGGTACGACAGCTTGTTGTGGAGCATGTCCTCGATCTCGAATGCGGAGAGAAACAGCTCGCATGTGTCGGGGAAGAGCCCGGCCATCATCGCGAGAATGTCGGTCTCCTCGTGGATCGGGATGACGATGTCGACCTTCTCGCGTTCGACGATGGCCGCCAGCTCGCGGCAGTACTCCTGCGGCTTGTACTTGGGCGGGCTGACCCGATGAAATCCGGAGACCGCGTTCGAGTACCTGCTGACGCCGACCGCCATACTGTCGACGACCGTAACTCGGTGCCCGGCAGCAGCCATCCGACGCGCCAGGTTGAGGGTCAGGAACGACCGCGCGAAAGTGATCAGGACATGTTTACGCTCACCGGATACCACGCATACAGAGTAGACATAGACCGGTAGCTGCCGTGTAGCCTGTTGCACCGAGTGACTTTTCTCTAGCTGAATAGGAATCGCTTTGTTCGCAATCGGCGTCATCGCTGCTGCCATGGCGGCTGTGGCGTACGGCGTTTCGACCGTGCTGCGCGCTCTCGGTGCTCGACGGGTCGCCGTCGAGATGCGAGAGAAGGCGGACCAACCAGGCGGCTCCGGTTCGGATGCGCTCGACCCTGCCGCTCCGTCCGTCACCTCGACGATGTCGACGATCGCCGACCCGGCGTTCATTCTCGGCACGCTCATGGTGATCGTCGGTTTCGGTGGCGGCGCGCTCGCCGCACGTTTCCTCCCGCTGTTCCTCGCGCAGTCGATCGTCGCGGCGAACCTCGTGGTCACCGCGCTTCTGGGCACGCTGCTACTCAACATCACCTTGCACACCCGCGACTGGGTGGCGATCTGGCTGGTGGTGTTGTCGCTGTTCCTGCTGGGCGTCTCGTCGTCGCAGCACGCGCAGGACTCGGTCGAGCGGCCGTTCCATTGGGGCCTGCTCGGTGCGACCATCCTGGTCTGCGCCATCGCGCTGATCGGCGTCTACACACTCGGCAAGTACGCGGCGATCGTAGGCGGCGCCGCGGCGGGTCTGTTGTTCGGCATCATCGCGATCGCCGTCCGAGTCCTGGACGGCATGTCGCCGTTCGATCTGGTCACGATCTTGTCTGATCCCGCAGCCTGGTCGATCGCAGTGGCAGGCGCCGTCGGTTTCTACGTCCAGACGGTGGCACTGCAGGTCGGAGCAGTGAACGGCGTGACCGCCCTGCTGGTGGTCTGCGAGACGGCCGGTCCGAGCCTCATCGGTGTCCTCTTCCTCGACGACGCCGCCCGCCCCGGACTCGCCTGGCTGGCCTTCGTCGGATTCATCGGCGCAGTGGTCGGCGCCGTCCTCGTCGCGTGGTACAGCACGGGCGACCCCGACCACTTCGGCGAAGCTCCCCCGGAGAAGGGTGGCTGGCGCCGCGGGCGCGAAGAGGTCAGCGAGGGCGATTAGGTCTGGGCGTCACTCGCGCGCCGGACTCGACGCCTGCGCCCAGAACCGCTTGGGAATCCGTCCCGCTCCGGCCGCGAGCCGGCCACCGATCACGGCGTGCCGCATGGCCGAGGCCATCGCCTCCGGATCGTTGGCCCGGGTCACCGCGCTAGCGAGAAGTACTGCGTCGCAACCGAGTTCCATGGCTAGCGCGGCATCGCTCGCGGTGCCGACACCGGCGTCGAGGACGACGGGTACGCCAGCGCGCGCAACGATCATCTCGATGTTATGCGGGTTGCAGATGCCCAGGCCGGTGCCGATCGGCGAACCGAGCGGCATCACTGCGGCGACACCGACGTCTTCCAGGCGGCGCGCGAGGACGGGATCGTCGTTCGTGTACGCCATGACGTCGAATCCGTCCGCGACCAGGGACTCGGCTGCGTCGACGAGTTCGAGGGGGTCGGGCAGCAGCGTGTGATCATCGGCGATCACTTCGAGCTTCACCAGGTTCGTCTCGACGGCTTCGCGTCCGAGTTGCGCACACAAGACGGCTTCGTCCTTCGTATGGCACCCCGCAGTGTTGGGCAGCACTGCGATGTCGAGACGGCGCAACAGCTCCAAGACTCCAGTCCCCGACGTCGCGTCGACGCGCCGCATCGCCACCGTCGTCAGTTCGGTACCGGATGCGAGGAGCGCACGCTCGAGGACCGCGAGGTTCGACGCGCCTCCCGTCCCCGTGATCAGGCGGGACGCGTACTCGCGGCCTGCGACGACGAACGGGTCAGCCACCCTGCACCGCCGTCAGGACGTCGATCTCGGCGTACTCGCCGATCTCCTCACTCCAGCGCGATTTCGGGCGCACCACTCCGTCGACGGCAATGGCGACGCCTTCGTCCGGGAAACCCATGTGCGCAAGGAGTCGTCGAACGTCGACTGGGCCGTCGATCTGCACGGCGTCGCCGTTGACCGTCAATTCCATGATCGTCTCTTCTCTCTCGGATGTGTCGATGCTCAGGCCAGCAGTCCCATGGCACGCGATGCGGTCCACGGCGCCAAGGCGATGCCGTTACGTCCGTGGCCGGTCGCGACGAGGACGCGATCGTCGATCCGCTGCACGACGGGCAGTCCGTCGGCCGAGCACGGCCGGATCCCGGCTGCGACTTCCACGAGCTCGTAGGAGCTGAGCCCCGGCATGACGGCGATCGCGTCGGTCAACAGGTCGGCGACGCCGACGGCTTGAGGTGCCCGGTCGTCGGGCCCTTGCGCCTCGTACTGAGTCGCCCCGACAACGACCCCGTCGGCGCGCGGCACAAGATATACGGGGCGGCCGTGACGGCGGCCGCGGATGACGTGACTCGGGGGCGGCACCGACCATCGGGTCCGACGCAGGCGGAGGATCTCGCCCTTCTCCCCGTGCACCGGGACGGGCGCTCCGGCGACGGCGGCCAATGCCGCGCTACCGAGCCCGGCGGCGATCAACACATGCTCGCCCGGCAGGGCAGTCGGATCATCGACGACGGCCTCCACGATCTGTGCGCCGCCCTCGCGGAGGGCTTCGGTGAGCGCCTCGATGAGCAGCCGATTGTCCACTGCGCCTTCGCCTTCGGCGAGATACCCGCCTACGAGTCCGCGCCCGAGAGCCGGTTCCGCCCGACGCAGCTCGGAGGCCGTCGACCTCGTCAGAGCGGCTGCGGGCAGTCGGTCTCGGACGAATGCGACCTGGTCGTCGAGATAGGCGAGATCGGTACTGGACGCGCCGATCAGGACGCTATCGGTGGCTGTGCGGACGGCCGGGTCGCCGAGGCGGGCGAGGAAGTCCGGCCAGAGGCTCGCCGACTGAGACGACACGTCGAGGAGGCGGTCTTCGCCGGGGTGTCCTTCACCGAGGCAGCCGAGCATACCGCCCGCGACGTCGGCGGCCCGCGTGCTCGGTCCGGCGTCGTACACAGTCACCGACCATCCGGCGTCCGTTGCGGCAAGCGCACACGCCAGTCCGACGACGCCGCCGCCCACGACCGAGAGTTCTCGTCCCACGATGATCAAATCCCTTCGCCGGCATTATCCGGATCAGGTCAGACGGTCAGCGACGGCTCGCGTCGCACTCTCAGCCCGGCGCCCCGGACTCCCGTGTGTTCTCGCCTCTTGCGCCACCAGCCTACCGTTGCAGTTATGCCAGTCGATCCTCGCACCGCGCTCTCGAACGCACGCCTGTACCTCTGCACCGATGCGCGTACCGAGCGCGGCGACCTGATGGATTTCGTCGCCGCCGCGGTGGCCGGCGGCGTCGACATCGTCCAACTGCGAGACAAGGAGATCGATGCGGCGACCGAGTTGGCGGCGCTCGCTCGGCTGCGTGAGGTCGTCCACGAAGGCGGCGCACAGTTAGCGGTGAACGACCGAGCGGACCTCGCGCACGCCGCCCGCGCCGACGTCCTACACCTCGGACAAGACGATCTTCCGCCGTCTGCGGCTCGCGCGATCGTCGGCCCCGACATGGTGATCGGCCGCTCGACACACGACAGCGAGCAGATGCACGCAGCCGTCGCCGACCGCGACGTCGACTACTTCTGCACCGGCCCGTTGTGGGCCACGCCGACCAAGCCGGGGCGCCCCGCGACCGGGCTCGATCTCGTCCGGGCGGCCGCGGCGGGCTCCGCGGGCAAACCCTGGTTCGCGATCGGCGGCATCGACCTGGAGCGGGTCCCCGAGGTCACGGCCGCTGGCGCCTCCCGGATCGTCGTCGTGCGGGCGATCACCGCCGCCGACGCGCCCTCTCGGGCCGCTTCCGCGCTCCGCGAAGCAGTGCTACGCTGACCGTCATCATGATGTGGAAGCTTCTCGTAACCTGCCGCAGCGGGGTCTGATTCGACCGACCCCCCGCTGCGGGTTCGTCGTTTGCTCCACAATTTCTCGTCGGTCACCGATTCTTCGATCGAAATGAACCGACGTGATGCACTCCATTCAGATTCAACCGACATCCTGGACCCGTGACGGGCGCGGCGACCGCCGCACACCCGCCTGGTTTCCCCGGGAGGCGGCCACCATGACCACTGCACACTTCGACACGACCTACGCTCCGACCGGTTCGATCTCGTTGGAAGCCTTCGCCTTCGAGCCGTGCCGCGCCGATCTGGTCCACTGCACCGCGAGCGTCCGAGTCCACCAGCGCACGGTCCGCCTCGAGGCGACGTCGTCCGGCATCATCGGCGCGATGACCGCCATGCTCTACGACATCGACGCGGGCGTCGAGATCGTCTCGATCTCGCAGCAGACCGACGACGAGGAAGTCACCACCTACTTGTTGTGCGACGCCGACGGCCGCCGCTGCTGGTCGTATGGGATCGGCAGCACGGCAGACGAATCCGCAGTCGCAGCCCTCATCTCGGGAGCCAATCAGCTGTCGAAGGGCTGAGCCACTCAGGTCAGCCGATCGACCAATGCGGGCCACGCCGCAGCCAGTCCTGGATGGAGCGGGAGTTCCGCGACGCGAACAGCAGGCACCCAACGCAGTTCCGTCGACTCTCCGTTCGGAGTCGTCGCAACCTGCGACGCTGCTCGCGCGAGCACCGTCGTGTACGTCCAGCCACTGGACGCTCGATGGGTGACGACCGCGTCCACCACGTCCACCTGATCGCTGGAGATGCCCGCCTCTTCGTGCGCTTCCCGGACTGCGGCCTGCTCGACGGTCTCGTGCGAGTCGCGGGCTCCGCCCGGCAGACCCCACGTACCACCCTGATGGGACCAGATCGCGCGGTGCTGGAGCAGAACCGCAACCCCGCTGTCGGTCGCCGCGGTTAACAGCAGTCCCGCGGCTCCATGCCGACCCCAGTACCGCTGGCCGTCGGCGTCGAAGACCCAGCCGTCGCCGTCTCCCTGCACGCTGCCTCCCACGCCGTCCGACGTCGATTCCGGTGTCGCCGACACCGATGACCGGCGACTCGCCCCTCACCGTACCGGGTGTTACCGGACGACCGCAGGCACGACGACTAGGCTGAAACCAACCCAAGTGAAGGGATTTGTCGTGACCGGCCAGGTTTCGGGAGTGCGTTCCGCGCTCACGCACGCCGGGCGAACTGTGATCCCGGAACGGAGCGGATCCGGGCCAACTCTCCGACAAGTCATCGCCGACCGGCGCGAGCTCGCCGCGATGACCCGGGAGCGAGTGAGTTCGCCCCTCGTCTCCTTCCGGTTCTACGCGACCACCACGCCAGGCAAGCTCGTCATCATCCTGCTGGCGATGATCCTCGCGTGCACCCTGACCGGTTGGTACTCGTCAGCTGCGTTGACCACCCGCAGCCAGACGCTCTCGTCGCTGATCGACCGGAGTGAGCCGCAGGCCGAGGCCGCCGAGACCCTGTACAGCTCGCTGTCGGTGGCCGACGCGTCCGCGAACTCGGCCTTCATCTCCGGTGGCCGCGAGTCGCCCGAACTCCGCGCCTCGTTCACCGATTCGATCGCGACCGCGTCGACCGCGCTGATCGCCGCGACCGACGGGTACCGGGACGACGCGTCGGCACACACGGACGACGAGGAGGGCGCCCGCGCCGACCTCAACACGCTCGCGGTCAAGCTGCCCGAGTACACCGGTCTCGTCGAGACGGCCCGGACCAACAACCGGCTCGGGTACCCCGTCGGGTCGGCCTACCTCACCGTCGCATCGACCCTCATGCAGGACACGATCCTGCCCGCAGCGCAGCGACTCTACGAGCAGCGCTCGGCGGCGATCTCCGAGCCACAACGCACCTTGACGGTGCCTCCGTGGGGCGTCTACGTCGCGTTGTTTCTGATCATCGGCATGCTCCTGGTGACCGGGCGATATCTGGCCAGACGGACGCGGCGCCACTTCAACGTCGGTCTGATCGCCGCGCTCACCGCACTCGGACTCGGCACTGTGTGGCTACTCGTCTCGGGTCTGACCTCGGTCGCCGCGGCCAACACCGCCAAAGAGTCCGGAGCGGACCCGCTGCACACCCTGACCAGCATGCGGATCCTCACCCAGCAGGCTCGGTCCGCCGAGACGCTGTCTTTAGTCCGCCGATCAGACCCGGGCGAGCTCGATCGACTGTTCGAGACGTCGATGGCCCAGATCGTCGATCGCGCCGACGGTCTCCAGAGCTCGGCCGAACTCGACGACGACGCCGGGATCACCGATCCGTTGGACGAGGTGAAATCGGCCGTCGAGCGCTGGCGTTCGGCACACGCCGAAGTCGGTCGGCTTCTGACCGCCGGGGACTTCACCAGCGCCCGGTCGCTCACCGTCGGCGACGGCACGATCAGTACGGCAACCGGTTACGACGAGGCCAACGCTGCACTAGTCGAGGCCATCGCCGAAGCACGGTCGACTTTCCGCAACAACATCAACACCGCGCAACGCGTCCTCGGGTTCACCGGCACCGGTATCGCCGTATTGTGCGGGGTCGCGGCGATCGCCGTATTCGGCGGGCTCTTCCCTCGAATCCGGGAGTACCGGTGACCAGACGCGCAGGAGCCAGGGCCAGACGGGGAGTCTCGGTCGCCGTTCTCGCCCTGGCCGTCACCGTCGGGCTGAGCGCCTGCGGAATGGCGACGAGCGAGAACGGCGAGCCGCCAACTACCACCGCCGAAGTCCCACTCCCGCCGAACGTCTCTTTCGACGACTCCGACCACAGCCCAGCGCCGTCCACCGAGTCGACCGACTGCGACACGTCGAGTCTGCGACCGCAGGGCGAACTGCCGACGCCCGGCCAGATGCCTGTGCGATCGATGATGGAGCAGATCCTCAAACGCGGCCGACTGGTCGTCGGCACCGACCTCGGGTCCAACCCACTGAGCTTCCGCGATCCACTGACCGGAGACGTCATGGGGTTCGACGTCGACATCGCGCACTGGATCTCCGACGCGATCTTCGGCGATCCGAACCGGATCGACTACCGAATGGTGTCCAGCGCCAACCGCATCGAAGCTCTGCAGAACGGCACTGTCGACATCGTCATCAAATCGATGTCGATCACCTGCGAACGACTGGCGGCCATCGACTTCTCGATCCCGTACTTCGAAGCCTCACAACGGATCCTCGCTTACCGGCACACCGGAATCGAGAGTGCCGCCGACCTCGACGGAAAACGAGTGTGTGTCTCGTTGTCGTCGACGTCGGCCAACCGGGTCAAGGAGTTGGCGCCGAAAGCCCGGTTCGCGACGACCGCCAGCTGGGCCGACTGCCTGGTCATGCTGCAGCAGGGACAGGTCGACGCCATCACCTCCGACACCCCGATCCTCGCGGGCATCGCCGCCCAGGACCCGTGGGCGCGGGTCGTCGGGGAGAGCCTCGGCGCCGAGGACTACGGGGTCGGCGTGGCCAAAGACCACCCCGACTTCGTCGAGTTCATCAACGCGATCCTCGAGAAACGACGTGCGGACGGCAGTTGGCAGAGTTCGTACAACCGGTGGCTCTCGGTCCTGGGCCCCGGATCGCCCCCGCCGTACACCTACCGTGATTGAAGACGATGAGCAACGACGACAAGACTGACGAGCACCAGACGCAGCCGGTCCAGACGATGCCGGCTGCGACTGACGACGGGCCGGTGACTCAGGCCGCTGTCCCGATGTCCACGGTCGGCACCACTCCCGTCCATCAGGGCACCCAGGGGACCCAGGTCCGACGACTGTTCGAGGACATAACCTCCTCGCGCCGCAAGATTCGCAAGACTCCGTCGCATATCCACGACCGTCGACTCGGAAGCGGCCTGGTGCAGCTTCCGGACGTCACCGACATCGACCCGGCCGATGCCGTCCTCGCCGACCCGATGATCGTCGAGTCCAAACGCACCTGCTGGAAATGCGGCGCCGAAGTCGGCCGGAGCTCCGGACCGGGGAAGGGCCCGGCCCAGGGCACCTGCCCGAACTGTGGGTCGCGCTACTCGTTCGTGCCAGGGCTCGCACGCGGAACGATGGTCGCCGACCAGTACGAGATCGCGGGCGCCATCGCCCACGGTGGCATGGGGTGGATCTATCTGGCGGTCGACCACAACGTGTCCGATCGCCCCGTCGTCCTCAAGGGACTGCTGAACTCGTCCGATTCGCAGGCGCAGGCCGTCGCCATCGCCGAGCGGCAGTTCCTCGCATCCGTGAACGATCCGGGCATCGTGAAGATCTTCAACTTCGTCGAGTGGGCCGACGACGACGGCCGACTGTTCGGGTACATCGTGATGGAGTACGTCGGCGGTCACACTCTGAAACACCTCACCACCGGCCCCACCGGCAAGACGAAGCCGATGCCGGTCGAGCAGGCGATGGCCTACATCCTGGAAGTTCTCTCGGCTGTCGGCTATCTGCACTCGGTCGGCCTCGTCTACAACGACGTGAAGCCCGACAACATCATGATCACCGCCGACGAGGTCAAGCTGATCGATCTCGGTGCGGTGTCGTCGATCAACGGGTACGGCCGCCTGTACGGCACTCCCGGTTTTCAAGCACCGGAGATCGCCGAGACCGGGCCGCAGGTCGCGACCGACATCTATTCGATCGGCCGGACGCTGGCCGTGCTCACCGTCGACATGCCGATGGAGGACGGTCGGTATCTGGACGGGCTCCCCGACCCGGAGACGACCCCGGTCTTCGTCGCCAATCCGTCCTTCTACTTTCTCCTGCAGCGCGCTACGTCGACGGATCCGACGGAGCGGTTCGAGTCTGCCGAGGAGATGACCACCCAGGTCCTCAACGTCCTGCGCGAGACCGTCGCCCTGCACACCGGTGTTCCGCGACCGTCGTTGTCGACGGTGTTCACCCCGCAGCGTTCGACATTCGGAACCGAACTGCTCCTGGCGCCGGTCGACGGCTTCTTCAATGCGAAGGACGCTGCCATCCATGATCCCGCGGACATCGCCCGCGCGCTCCCCATCCCGCTCGTCGACCCGACAGACCCCGCAGCGAACGTGCTGACGTCGGCCGCGCTCTCGTACCCGCGTCAAACGTTGGACACGATCAAGGCCGCACGGGCCGAAGGCTTCTCGTCGTTGATAGCACCGGACCAGGTGCCGTACCCCCGGCGGAGCGCGGAGCATCCGTCGTTGGAGATCGACCTCGCCGAGGCCCGCGCACACCTGGAGTTGGGCAACCTCGACACCGCGCTGCAACTGTTGCGAGAGGTCGCCGATAATCACGGCGACTCGTGGCGGCTGCACTGGTTTCTCGGGATCTGTGCCCTACTGAACGCCGAACCGGAACTCGCCTTCGACCGATTCCACGAAGTGCTTGAGGCTCTTCCGGGCGAGGTCGCCCCGAAGCTCGCCGTCGCCGGTACGGCCGAGCTCATCGGCTACTGGCTGTCGGCCGAGGGATTGTCGAGCAATGACCAAGCCGCGCAGGTCGAACGCTGGTACGACATCGCCCGCCAGGCCTACCACGACCTCTGGCTCACCGACCACGCCATCGTCACCGCGGCGTTCGGCTACGCGCGGATGCTCCTCGCCGAGGGCGAGATCGCGCAGGCGATCGAGCCGCTCGACGAGGTGCCGATCACGAGCCGACACTTCGGCACCGCCCAGATCAGCGCGATCCTGTCCCTCGTCCACGGCCGACCGCCGGGCGCGATCACGCCGGACGAGCTGTTCGAGGCGTCGACCCGCTTCAACCAGATCGGGTTCGACGATCCACGGCGCAGGCGACTGAAACTGATCGTCCTCGGCAGCGCTCTCGGCTGGATCGACGCGCATCCCGGATCGGGTGAGGGTGAGGACTTCCTCGGCTTCCCGTTCACCGAGCCCGGCCTGCGCGCCGGTACCGAGCGGTCCCTGCGCGAACTGGCCCGCGCGACGCGCGACAACCGCGCGCACCGCTTCCTTCTCGTCGACCTGGCGAACCTGGTCCGTCCCGCGACCCTGTTCTAGCGCGACCCGCCGCCGGCCGAGGCCCCCGCCGCTGGTCGAGCCCTACTTCCGCTGGTCGAGCGGAGTCTGTTGAGACAGCGAAGCTGGTCGAGCGGAGTCTGTTGAGACAGCGAAGCTGGTCGAGCGGAGTCGAGACCTCTAGAAACGCACGTCGACGGCATCTGCGCCGGACAGCGACAACGCGGCGAGAGAGGTCGGGGTGATGCCGCCGCGGAACGTGGCCTTCACGCCGGAGACGTTCTGACTCTTCGCCAGTCGCGCCGCCTCCGCGGCCGTGAGGTGCAGATCCGCGATGTCGGTTCGGCGGAGATGGTCGTCGCCGTTCATGTCGGTCGACGATGTCTTCATCGAGAGGACGGCGCGCGTCCCGTTCACTCGGATGATCGGGTCGGCGAGCGCGACCTCGAGCAGGTGAAAGCGCGTGTAGACGACGGCGGTACCCGTGTAGCGCAGTTCGCCGCGACCGTTGCGAATGGTGTTGTCGGCGAGTTCGAAGGTCATGCGGTCGCGAGAGTCGACGTCCGCGCCGTCTTTGCCGGAGAGGGCGCCCTCGGTCACGTCGATCGCATCGGAGAAGCTCGACGAGTAGCCCCACACCAGATTCTGAGCGGGGGGCGTCGGCGTGTTGGGGCCGGGCTCGGTCGAGTAGTTGAGCGGAACGAACTTCTCCTGCGCGGCGTTGACCGAGTTCGCTGCGCCGTAGGTGTAGACGCCCCACCGCTTGTTCGCCGGCGTCTTATCGGGCGTCGCCAGCGTCAGACGCGCCGTGAACCGGCCCTGCGCGTCCAGCGGGACCCACTGCTGTCGAATGGTGCGACGCAGGTCGAACGGCACCTCGGGGACCCGGTTGAGCGCCGAGCGCGAGAGCGCCCACTTGGTCTTGCCGCGGACCTCGGCGCGCGAGGACGCCGGAGCGTTCTTCGACGGCTGCCACACCGGCGCGAAACCGCCGAAGGTCACGAAGGTGCCGTGCGGAACGCCGGGCGGGACGGGTACCGGCAGGCCCGAGGTGTTCGCGGCGGGATCGAATCCGGTCCCGGTCACCACGACCTCGTCACCGGGGTGCAGCGGAGTGTCCCCGATAGGCGTCACTCCGTCGGCCGCAAACACAGTGATCGCCGGAGCGAACCGCTGCGCGTGCGCCGATCCGGTTCCGGTCACCGCGAAGGCGAGGGCGCAGGTCACGACAACGAACAGAACGACAAGACCACGTAAACGAGACATAGAGCCGAGCCTAACCTATTCACATTGTTATCCGATCGGGGCTTAAGTCCCTCATCGTGCCGATTTCTTCAAGACCGAGGCGGCGCGGGCGGGAAGAATTCCTGTCATGAACACACGCAAAGACATGAACATCTGGCCCGGAATCACCTGCAGCGATCCGCTCGCCGAACGCGACTGGCTCGGTCGGCTCGGGTTCGAGCCCGGAATCCTCGTCGAGGGCGACGGTCCGGGCGAGGTGATGCACTCGGAGATGCTGTGGCCCGACGGTGGTCGCGTCATGGTGAGTTCGGCAGGCAAAGCCGATTCGACGTTCACCACGCCGGTCGGCACCGCCAACGTGTACGTGGTCGTCGCCGATCCGGACGCCGTCTACGCGAACGCCGTCGATTTCGGTGCGAAGCTGGTGCGCGACATGGCCGACGAGGACTATGGATCCCGAGGGTTCTCGATCGCCGACCCGGAGGGCAACCTGTGGAGTTTCGGAACGTACGCGGGCTGAAGTCCGACCTACCGGAGTCCGCCGTCGCGGCAGCCGGCGTGCACATTGCGCCGTACGACATCCGAGGCGTCGCCCCCGGCACTCACCTCGGTCTCCCGTCACCGACGGTCACCCTGATCGTCGACCTGCGCGACGGCCTGGTCCTCACCGGACCCGGTCTGAATCGCCAGACGAGTTTCACATGCGGGATCGGCGAACTGCACGTCGAGGCGTACACGGTCCACCACGACGGGAACCAGGTCGGCGTACAGCTGGACCTCACGCCCGGGGCCGTTCGGCGGCTCTTCGGCGTCCCCGTCGGATCATTGTCGTCGATGCAAGAACTCGACCAGGTCGACGCCGCGCTCACGTCACGTCTGCGCGACACCCTCGGCGACCTCCCGCACGCTGTGCGGCGACAGGCAGCGTCGGCGATCATCGCCGACCAACTGATTGAGAGGGACGCCGCGCGCTCTGCCGACCCGGACGCCGTCCGGACGTGGCAAGCGATCCTCCGCTCGCGCGGTCGTGTGCGGGTGTCGAGCCTGGTCGAGGAATCGGGGTGGTCTGCCCGCAAGCTGACCGGGGTCTTCGCCGCCGAGTTCGGCATGGGCCCGAAGCAGGCGGCACGGCTCGTCCGCTTCGACGAGGCCCGGCGTCTCCTGGAGGCCGGTTGCGCCCCCGCCCACGTCGCCGCCGACCTGGGCTACGCCGACCAAGCGCACCTGTCTCGCGAGTTCGCGTCGTTCACCGGCCGTGCGCCGACGCGGTTCCTCGCGGACCGTCGTGCTGACGGTCTCACCGACGCCGCTCACCTCGACGACGCTCGCTCCCCTCGGGAGGGGAGCGAGCGCGTTCTAGGTGAGCGGATGTCGGCGAAGTGAGCGGCTACTTCTCGACCGGGTTGCCGTCGGCGTCCCAGTGCTCGGCGACCTTCTTGCTCGGCTGGACGCGGGGCGGCTCACCGGGCATCTTCGGGTACGACGGCGGGTACGGGAGGTCGCCGAGACCGTCGGCATCGTCGCGAGCGACCATCTCGAGGAGCGGCTCGAGTCCGACGGCGTGATCGGCGATGTCGGCCCACGGGTCGACGCGTCGTTCGACGAGTGCAGGCACGGTGGCGATCGTCAGGCCCTCCGGGTCGACGTTGGCGAGTTCGTCCCATGGCAGCGGGGTCGACACCCGCGCGGTCGCAGACTTACGCACCGAGTACGGTGCCGCCATCGACCGGTCGCGGGCGTTCTGGTTGTAGTCGATGAAGATCCGGTCGCCACGTTCCTCCTTCCACCACGACGTGGTGATGAGGTCCGGTGCGCGACGCTCCAATTCGCGTCCCAACGCGATCACCGCACGCCTCGTGGCGATGAAGTCCCACTCGGGTCGGATCGGAACGAACACGTGGATGCCGCGACTGCCCGACGTCTTGACGAAGCCCGTGTATCCGAGTTCGTCGAGAAGCGGTCGGACGTGATCGATCGCCACCGCGCGCACATCGTCGAAGTCGCGCGCCGCCGACGGGTCCAAGTCGATGCGCAACTGATCGGGATGGTCGTTGTCCGGGTCCAGCGTCGGCCACGTGTGAAGTGTCACGGTGCCGAGGTTCGCCGCCCACACCACATCGGCTGGGATCCGCGGACAGAACGCCTGGCCGGAACGCTTGGACGGGAAGACGATCCGCGTCGACTCGATGTGGTCGGGATGATATTTCGTCAGGTGCTTCTGGTAGATCTCCTCGCCCTCGACACCGTCGGGGAAGCGCTGCAGGAACGTCGGGCGACCACCGACTGCGTCGAGCAGCGGCCCGGCCAGTGCCATCGCGCGGTAGTACTCGACGAGGTCGGCCTTCCGCCCGCCGTCCTCACCGAGTTCTGGGAAGTAGATCTTGTCGGGATTGCTGAGCTTGACCTCGACACCATCGACGTCGAGCATGACCGGCTTGGGTTTCGAACTCTTGCTCGCCATCAGGAGCCCTCCAGCACGTCGTGGATGTCGTAGGTGAGCGGGACCTCGAGTTGGTCGTATCCGCAACTGGCCGGGTCGCGGTCCGGGCGCCACCGCAAGAACTTCACCGTGTGCCGGAACCGACCGTTCTCCATCTGGTCGTAGGCCACTTCGACGACGAGCTCCTGGCGGATGGGCAGCCACTCGCTACTGCCCGCGGTGCGCCACCTCGACACCTCGCCCTGCGCGACACCGTCCGGATCCAGGCGCATCGGCTCGAACATCTCCTGCAGTTCGATCCGCTTCGCGTCCGAGAACGCGCTCGACCCGCCGACCATCCGGAGTTCGCCGTCATCGCCGTACAGTCCCAGAAGCATCGATCCGAGACCAGTTCCGCTCTTGTGGACGCGATAACCGAGCACAACGCAGTCCGCGGTCCGCTTATGCTTGACCTTGACCATTTCGCGTTTGTTCGGCACGTACAGCCCGTCGAGGCGTTTCGCAACGACACCGTCGAGACCGGCGCCCTCAAAGGCGGTGAACCAGTCGCCCGCAACGACCGGGTCTTGTGTCACCCGGCTGACCTGGAGGGATCCGCCGTCTCCGATCGCGTGAAGCAGCGCGTCACGGCGGACCGTGAACACTTCCCCGGTCAGTTCGTCGTCGCCGAGCGCGAGCGCGTCGAACCCGATGAAGATCGCGGGCGTCTCGCGCGCGAGCTTCTCGATGCGCGAGGCCGCCGGGTGGATCCGTTGGCTCAGCGAGTCCCAATCGAGGCGCCGGACACCGTCGATCTCACGGACGACACCGACTTCGCCGTCGACGACGACCCGCTCGGGCAATGCGGCGCGAGCCGCCTCAACGAGTTCGGGGAAGTACCGCGCCAGGTCCTTGCCGCCGCGCGAGGACATGACGACCTCGTCGCCGTCGCGGAAGATCAACGCGCGGAATCCGTCCCACTTGGGCTCGTACGAGAACGCCGGACCGTCTGCCGGCTGGTCAGGGACGGACGTCACCGCTTTCGCGAGCATCGGCGCGACGGGCGGGTTGATCGGAAGGTCCACCCGTTCATCGTCCACGACAGCACCGACAGCGGCAACGGATTGGCCGGAACCGCCGACCGAGCCCCTCACCGTCACGCAGCCCGCTGGTCGCTCGCCCGACACTACGTCGACACCGCCGCGCCACCGGGCGACCCTAACGTCTGAATACGATGGCGATCACACCGAAGTCCGTCTCGGCTCATTCCCGCAGACATTTCCTCGGCTTGACGGCGGCTGCCGCCGGAACTGCTGCTACCGCAACGCTTCTGCCGCCTTCACTGCTCGACGCGGTGGCCCGCGGAAGACCGGCCGGGAGTCTGCGCGATGTGGAGCATGTCGTCGTCCTGATGCAGGAGAACCGTTCGTTCGACCACTACTTCGGGACGCTGCGCGGGGTGCGCGGGTTCGCCGACAACTCCGCGAAACCCGGTGTCTTCGACCAGGACGACGTGCACCCCTTCCTGGCTCGCGACGCCGCGAACCGCGGCGACCTGTCCGTCGAATATCTTGCGTCCCTACCGCACTCGTGGCCAGACGGGCAGCAGGCGCTCAATGAGGGACACTGCGACAGGTGGGTCCGCGCGAAGGGTACGGCGACCATGGCCGCCTACGATCGGCGCGATATCGCATTCCAGTTCGCACTGGCCGAGACGTTCACGGTGTGCGACGGCTACTTCTCGTCGTGTCCGACGTCGACGAGCCCGAACCGGAACTTCCTGTTCTCCGGAACCAGCGGCTTCGAGCCGTCGGGTCAGCGGGCAATCGGCAACGACGCCTACGACTCCACACACCCGGGCTACACGTGGAAGACGTATGCGGAGTCGCTGCACGAAGCAGGCGTCGACTGGCGCGTATACCAGGAATGGGACAACTACACCGACAACAACCTCGACTTCTTCGCGACGTTCCGCACTCTCGGACGCGCGGCAGTCGAAGTCGCGGGCGAGAGCGGCGGCGATCTGACCGGCTTCTACGAGGACTTGTTGCAGGAGTCCGACGTCGACGAACAGCGTGCGCGCGCCCAGAGCGTGCACGACGGCGCCGGCCGCATCGGCGGCGGGCTCACCGACCTGTACCGCCGGGGCCTGTATCGAAGCGAGCCCGGTTCGCTCGTCTCCCGGTTCCGCCGCGACGTGCAGTCCGATCAGTTGCCGACCGTGTCGTGGATCGTCGCGTCGGCGGCCGACTCCGAGCACCCGTCGGCATCGTCGCCGCTCCAGTCGTCCACGCTCACCTACCGCCTGCTCGATGCACTGGCGTCGAATCCCCGCGTGTGGGCGAAGACCGCGGTGCTGCTGACCTTCGACGAGTTCGACGGCTACTTTGACCACGTCGTGCCGCCGCTGCCGCCGCAGGACGAACCCGGCGAGTGGTGGGACGGCAAGCCGATGGGACTCGGTTTTCGTGTCCCGATGTCGATCATCTCGCCGTGGACTGTCGGCGGTCGCGTCTCGTCGGAGGTCTTCGACCACACGTCGGTCGTGCGCTTCCTCGAGCGTGTCACCGGCGTGGAGTGCCCGAATATCTCGAGGTGGCGCCGACGGGTGTGTGGCGACCTGGTGTCGGCCTTCGACTTCGCCCGCTCCGACGGCCTCCGACTGCCCGCGCACCCAGGACCGGTGCCGTCGTTCGAGGAACGATGGGAGGCCGAGCCGGGCGGCGGCCGCCCGGTGCAGGAGACCGATCCGGCGGTGGCCCTCCCGACCCCGTATCGATTGTCGGCCGTCGTCGAAGGCGGCGTCCTGCACTTGCGGAACGACGGGTCCCGGCCCGCCGTGTTCGGCGTGTTCTACGACGGCCGCGCCGAACACCACACGGTGCGCGGTAGGCGGCGCGTGCAGTTGGCCTCGATCACCGAACATGTCGTGGTGACCGGCCCCGACCGATTCCTCCGCGACCTATCGTTCCCGCGGAACGGCTCCTCCGCGGACGTCGTCCTCGACCATGCGGCCCGACGGGTTGAAGTGGACGGACACGACGTGACTGCGTCCGTGGTGACCGACGGCTGGTACGAGGTGACCCTCACCTCGCCGACAGGCAGGCAGTACTTCACCGGCCGCCTCGAGGGCGGGCAGCAGACGCCGACGTCCCCGCTGCGCGCCGACTGATCGTCAGGAGGTGGTCACCGTGCCTGCACCGACCGGTGGTGCCTTACCGTGTTGAGCGTGGCCAACGACTTCGCTCCCGCAAGCCGATCCGCCCCGGCAGGCCGTTTCGCACCCTCCCCGTCCGGCGACCTGCACATCGGAAACCTCCGGACCGCGGTGCTCGCATTCCTCTTCGCTCGATCGTCAAACCGTCGGTTTCTTATGCGGATTGAGGATCTCGACCGAGTGCGTCCCGGAGCGCAGGAGCGACAACTCGCCGACCTCGCGTCGATCGGGCTCACCTGGGACGGACCGCTGCTCCAGCAGAGCGACCGGTCCGACGCGTACTCGTCGGTGATCGGCGGCCTCGTCGCCGAGGGCGACACGTTCGAGTGCTTCTGCACGCGCCGCGAGATCTTGGACGCGCCGACGGCGCCGCACGCCCCACAGGGCGCATATCCGGGCACCTGCCGTGATCTGACCACCGAGGAACGCGACGAACGACGGCGAACCCGCCCCGCCGCGATCCGCCTCCGGTCGGAGGTCACTACTTTCACGGTCACCGACATCCTGCACAGTGAGTTCACCGGCGACGTCGACGATTTCGTTCTGCAACGCAACGACGGCACACCCGCCTACAACCTCGCGGTGGTCGTCGACGACGCAGCCTCCGGCGTGGACCAAGTGGTGCGCGGCGAGGACCTCCTGACCTCGGCGCCACGTCAGGCGTACCTCGCGACACGGCTCGGCTACTCACCGCCCGAGTACGCCCACGTCCCGATGGTCCTCAACGCCGACCACAAGCGTCTCGCCAAACGCGACGGCGCGGTGACCGTCGCCGACCTCGCCGAGCGCGGCGTCGACGCGCCGTCGATCCTGTCGATGATCGCAGTCTCCCTCGGCTTGGCCGAGGCAGGCGAGAAGGTCACGATGGACGACCTCGGCGAGCGATTCTCCCCCTCGGCGCTCCCCCGTGACCCCTGGATCTTCGAGGCCGGGTAATCCTCAGCTATTACGACCGCGAGCGGCCACCGGCCAGGTATCGACGACGAGGCCGCCTCTGGCGACGGCGACGGCGTCGACGAGGTTCAGGACGGTGCACACATGGTTGGGTACCACGCGGATACGCGAGCCGCGCACGGGAAGCGGTGCACCGTCCGGGAATTCGACGGTGGCGTGGTGCTCTGAGAGGGCCGTGATCCGCGCCTGCGGGTAGTCGAGGAGCCGCCCGAAACCCGAGACGTACCCGGGCCGATCCGCGCCGAGGATCTTGCTTCCCGAGTCGAGCACGATCCGGCGGCCGCCGGGGTCGTCGGACCGGCTGATCACGGTTGCGAGAACGGTCAACGCGATGTCGACAGGCTCGGTGCGCCCCAACTCCCATTGCTGCGCATCCCCGAACACGTACACGCCCGGCCGCGCCTCGGTGAGGACATCGCCGTCGGAGACCAGGGCACTCGGGGTGGACCCGCCGCTACGGATCCGCACCGGCACACCCGACTCGGCGAGCAGCCGCGTAGCCCGCCGCAACGCCTTCGCTTCGTCCCTGGCCGCCGGCTCGGCTTGATCGACGCCGTAACTGTGCCCGGGGAACGTGAACACTCCAGCGACCCGCAGTCCGGCGGCCACGGCAGCCTCCGCGACCTGCGCGGCTCCGTCCGGGTGCACTCCGCTGCGGCGATGACCGCTGTCGACCTCGATCAGGACCTCGAACCGCGGTGCCGCGTCGCCGAGTCGGGCGCCCGCGTTGCGCGCGCCGTCGACCGAGTCGACGCCGAACGCGACACGAGCGTGCTCAGCCACCTCGATCAACCGAGCCGCGCTCGACCGCGTGAGCCACAACGGGTATGCGATGAACAGATCGTCGACGACCTCGGCGAAGACCTCGGCCTCACCGATGGTCGCGACCGACAACCCACTCGCTCCCGCCGCCTTCTGTTTGCGTGCGATCTCGACGATCTTATGTGTCTTCACGTGCGGGCGCAGCGCGATCCCCTTCTTGCGCAACGCATCGGCCATCGTTGAGATGTTGCGGTCGAGCGTGTCGGCGTCGACTATCACCATCGGTGTACTGACCATGTCACCCATTGGACTGCTCCCGTGCTCGCTTGGTCCCCGCGTAGTAGCGGCCGAGGAACTCGTCCCGATACTCGTAGTAGTCGCCGTCCTCGATGGCCTTGCGCGCGCGATCGACGAGAGTGATCGTGAACGACAGGTTGTGCAGGGTGGCGAGCGTCGACGCCAAGCCCTCCTTCGCCTTGAACAGGTGGTGAAGGTAGGCGCGCGTGTACTGGGTCGAGTAATTGTCGAGTTCGGCGTCGAGCGGGCCGAAGTCGTCCCGATACCTGCGGTTGGTCACGTTGTAGCGGCCGTCGAACGAGTAGATGGCCCCGTTGCGGGCGACACGGGTCGGCGACACGCAGTCGAAGGTGTCGGCGCCGTTCTCGATCGCAGTGAAGACGTCGTCGGGTTCGCTGATCCCCAACAGGTGACGGGGAGCGTCGTCGGGGAGCTCGTCAGTGACCCATCCGACGATGGTTCCGAGGTTGTCCTTCTCCAGTGCACCCCCGATCCCGTACCCGCCGAACCCCTTGCCGCCGTTCTCACGGTCGATGCGGCTCAGTTCGACCAGGTCGCGCGTCGCCTTGCGCCGTAGGTCCTCGTACTGCGCACCCTGGACGACGCCCCACAGCGCCTGCTGCGGCCGATGCGACCGCTCGGTGGACAGGCGGTTGTGCTCGAGGAGACACCGGATCGCCCACTGTCGGGTGCGTTCGAGCGACGTCTCCTGGTATCCGCGGGTGTTCATCAGCGTCGTCAGCTCGTCGAACGCGAAAATGATGTCCGCACCCAATTGGTGCTGGATCTGCATCGACGCCTCGGGGGTGAACCTGTGCATCGAACCGTCGAGATGCGATTTGAACGTGACCCCGTCGTCGTCGACGGCAGCCAGCCGCTCCTTACCTTCGGCGACCCGCGAATCATCTTGCGGTCCGGTCGATTCCATCGAGATGACCTTCTTGAACCCCACGCCAAGCGACATCACCTGGAATCCACCGCTGTCCGTATAGGTCGGACCGGGCCAATTCATGAAGGCGCCGAGCCCGCCCGCCTGATCGAGGATGTCCGGCCCCGGCTGTAGGTACAGGTGGTAGGCGTTGGCGAGGACCGCTTGGGCACCGAGCGCCGCAACCGACTCCGGCACCACCGTCTTCACGGTGGCTTTGGTGCCGACCGGAACGAAGGCGGGCGTGTGGATCTCGCCGTGCGGGGTGGTGATGGTACCGGTACGGCCCGCCGTCCCGTCGAGGGTGGCGCGCCGGATAAACTCGCTGCTGCTCACAACGCAATAGTGCCCCACTCGCGGCGCACCGGATGGCGCGACCCGCGGTTCACTTACCACTCAGAGCCCCGTCGTCTGCATTACCGTGGAGATCATGACCCGCACGATGAAGCTCACTGCCACCGCAGTCCTCGGCCTGTCACTCGCCCTGTCCGCTGCCGCATGCGGCGACGAACAGGAGGCGCCGAGCGCCGAATCGTCGACCACCTCCGTGGCGGCCCCGCCCAGCGATCGCAGCGTACCGGTCGTCCCCGGCCCGAAACCGAAGTCGTCGACGGCGACTTCCACCAGCGCGGAGCGCGAGAGCACTCCGGACGACGCGGAGAGCTGCGGCGCCGCGAAGGGCCCCGACGGCGCGCTGCAGATCAGGCTCGTCGAGGGCGACATCACCTGCGATACCGCGAAGGGGATCGCCAAGGAGTACAGCCCGCTCATCGCGACCGGGCAGCCCCAGGACGTCAAGGGCTGGCAGTGCGGTCCGTCCACGACGGTCGGTGAGCTCGCCCGCTGCACCAAAGACTCGCAGGCGTTCGCGCTGGTCCCGTAGGGCCGAGCGCCCTCGCTCAGCCGAGCGCCTGCGCGACCCGCTCGAGTTCGGCCACCCGGCTGCCCTTGACCAGGACCGCGTCACCGGCGGCCAGCTCGCCGAGAGCAGCGACCGCTCCGTCGACCCCGGACACGTGTGCGACGGAGTCGCCGTATGCGGGCTCGGCGACGGCGATCACGGTGATTCCCAGGTCAGCGGCCTGCTCGGCGACGGCGCGATGGGCTGCCGGGCCGTCCGCACCGAGCTCGGCCATGGTGCCGACGACGGCGAAGCGACGCCGCGCGTCGAGCCTGGCCAGCGATGAGAGTCCGGCGGCCATCGACGTGGGGTTGGCGTTGTAGGCATCGTTGATGACGACGACTCCCGACTCGGTAGTCGTCATCTCCATTCGCAGCCCCGACAGCGCGGCGTCGCTCAAGCCTGCGGCCAGAGACTCGATCGGAACGCCGAGTCCACAGCCTGCGGCGGCCGCCGCGAGCGCGTTCGACACTTGATGCTCGCCGCGCGCCTGCAGCACGATCGGCGTCGACCCCCACGGGCTGTGCAGCGTGAACGATGCGCGCAGCTGATCGTCCAGGACGATGTCGGTGGCCCGGACGTCGGCGTCGTCGGCCACACCGTACGTCAGCACGCGTGCCTGCGTCCGGTCCCGCATACCGCGGACGATGCGGTGATCGGCGTTGAGAACGGCGATACCGTCAGACGGCAGAGCGTCGACAAGTTCGCCCTTGGCCTGTGCGATGTCGTCGAGCGTCCCGAACATCTCCAGGTGCACGGCCTCGACGCGGGTGATCACTCCGACAGTCGGCGACGCGATATCGCACAGCAGCGCAATGTGTCCGACGCCGCGCGCGCCCATCTCCAAGACGACGGCTTCGGTGTCGTCGTCGGCCGCGAGCAGTGTGAGTGGCAGGCCGAGTTCGTTGTTGAAGCTCTTCTCGCTCGCTGCGGTCGAATAGGTCGTCGCGAGAACTCCCGCCAGAAGGTCCTTCGTCGACGTCTTGCCGACCGATCCGGTGACGCCGACGACACGAGGCGGTAGGCCCGCGCGTACTGCTCGCCCGAGATCGGCGAGCGCCAAGGAGGTATCGGCCACCCGGACCGCTGTGGCCGAGACGGCCGGGTCGGGGGCACGATCGGTCAGGTAGACCGGCGCGCCCGCGTCGACCGCGCCCGCGATGAAGTCGTGCCCGTCGCGGTCCGCGACGATCGGGACGAACAGCTGACCACCGGCGATGGAGCGCGAGTCGATGCTCGCCGAGGAGACCTCGACGTCCGGCCCGTGGAGTGTCCCGCCCGTGGCGGCTGCGATCTGACTGGCGAGAAGGTGCACGGGAAGAAACGGTACAGGCGAGCACGTATCCTGGCAGCCATGAGTACCCCCCTCCTGCGGCTGGTCGTCCTCTATGGCGGAGTCTCCGCCGAACACGATGTGTCTTGTGTCAGCGCGGCGCACGTGCTGGCCGCCGCAGATCACGACAAGTACACGTTGATTCCCGTCGGCGTCGACAAGAATGGTGTCTGGCACCGCAACGACTCTGTGACTGCGGCGCTGGCGGCTGGCGAGGCGCTGCCCGACCGCCTCACCGTCGAAGGCCCCGAAGTGGATCCGCTGCAGGTGGTGCGCTCAGAAGGTGAGCTGACCGTCGTCCTCCCGCTGCTGCACGGCCCGCACGGCGAGGACGGAACCGTCCAGGGCATGCTCGAGCTGTTCAAGGTCCCCTACGTCGGCTGCGGTGTCCTCGGGTCGGCGCTGTGCATGGACAAGGCGATGGCCAAGGAAGTCACGGCCCGCGCAGGAATCCCGCAGTGCGCCTGGCTCACCTTCCGCGACGGCGTCGACGACGCGCGTGCCATCGTCGACCGCGCCATCGACGAACTCGGGCTCCCGATTTTCGTGAAGCCCGCGAACATGGGTTCGTCCGTTGGCGTCTCGCGGGTGAGTTCGGCCGACGAACTCGACACGGCGATAAACTTGGCGTTGCGGTACGACGACGTCGTCGTCCTCGAGGAGGCCGTCACCGCCCGCGAGATCGAGGTGGGCGTCCTCGGCAACACCGCACCCGACACCACCCTTCCGGGCGAGGTCAAGGTGGGCAGCGACTTCTACGACTACGAGGACAAGTACGTCACCGGGGCCGCCGAACTCATGATCCCGGCGCCACTCGACGGCGACGCGATCGCTCGCGTCCGTGATCTCGCCGCCGACGCGTTCACCGCATTGCGCTGTGCGGGCATGGCGCGCGTCGACTTCTTCTACGAGGAGGGCGGCCGCGGCTGGCTCCTCAACGAGGTCAACACCATCCCGGGGTTCACGCCCAGTTCGATGTACCCGAAGATGTGGGAGAACTCGGGCATCGCCTACCCCGACCTCATCGACCGTCTCGTGACGTTGGCACTCGAGGTGTACCGGCGACGCAGTTCGTTCTCGACCGAGCACTGACGGGTCGCACCCGTCCGAATCCCGCGGGGCCGAATCCCTGCGCACGGACACCGATCCTGCGAGAGTGGAGCGGTGCCTTATCTTCTCGCCGTCGACTCATCCATCACCGGCCCGGACTCGGTGTCTCGCCCGCTCATCGCTGAGTTCGCCGACACCTGGCGTGCTGCAGGTACCGATCGGAGCGTCGTCTCCCGGGATCTTGCCGCGAATCCGGTGCCGCATCTGACGACCGCCGGGCTGCACTACGCCGAAGCGATGCGCCGCCCGCACGAGAATGTCGATCCGGCCGCAGCCCAACGGCAGCGCCAACTGATCGACGAGGTCGCGGGTGCGGCGGCCGTCGTCATCGGGGCTCCGATGTACAACTGGTCGATTCCGTCGACGCTCAAAGCATGGCTCGACCATCTGCACGTGTTGGGCGCGACGACGTCGAGCGACGAGGCGCCCGGCCGACTGCACGGCACCCCCGTCGTCGTGGTGTCGCCGCGAGGACTGGCGTACGACAACGCCGATCCGGAACGGGCAGGCGACTACACGGTGCCGGCGATCGAGAAGATCCTGGCCGAATCGATGGGAATGGACGTGATGAGCGTGGCCGTCGACTTCACCCTCGCCGACCGACTACCGCCGCTCGCCGAGCATTCGGCGACGGCGTCCGCGTCGAAGGCCGAGGCACGCGAACGTCTGCGCAAGATCGCCCGGACCCTCTGACCTATGGAAAAGGCCCCCGACCTGGCATCCAGATCAGGGGCCTTCGGCGGTGGCGGGGGGATTTGAACCCCCGGTGCAGGGTCACTACACACGACATTTCGAGTGTCGCACCTTCGGCCGCTCGGACACGCCACCGCGAAGAACTATACGGTAGTCGTCAGTGAGTGTGAAATCAGCTGGTCAGCAGCAGTTTCCGGCGAGTTCTACTACTTACCGCCCGACGATCCATTGCCCGACAACTTGTCGGCGATCTCACCGAACTTCACCTTTGCAGTGTTCATCGCGCCCTGTACGTTCTCGTTCTTGGAGACCTCGTCGAGCTTCTCTCGCGCGGTCGACACCGCACCCTGGACCTGCTCGCTGTTGGCGACCTCGTCGAACTTCTCCTTGGCGGAATCGACTGCGCCCTTGACCTGCTCGCTCTCTGCGAACTCGTTGACCTTGCCGATCACCTGGCCGGCTAGCTTGGTGACCTTATCCATCGGATCCGACATGACTTCCCCTTCGATCGTCGTCCTTCAAGTGTGCCGCAGATTCAGCGGCGGCGGGTAGCGAAGAAGTCGGTGACCAGCACCGCGCATTGGTCGGCGAGGACTCCGCCGAGAACCTCGGGCCGATGGACCAGCCGCTGGTCGCGCAGTACGTCCCACAGCGATCCGACGGCGCCGGTCTTGGGCTCCCACGCTCCGAACACGACACGCGAGACGCGGGCCAGTCCGATCGCTCCGGCGCACATCGTGCACGGTTCGACTGTCACGGCCACCGTGCAGCCCTCCAGACGCCATCGGTCGCCGTACCGTCTCGAGGCCTCCCGCAGCGCGAGGACCTCGGCATGCGCGGTCGGGTCCCCGTCTGCCTCACGACGATTCGCTGCCCGCGCAAGCTCGGATCCGTCGGGACCGTAGACCACCGCCCCGATCGGCACGTCGTCGTCTCCAGCGGATCGGGCGGCGTCCAGAGCGGCCCGCATCATCGTCTCGGCGTCGCGGTGCACCGCTCCCCGATCGGCGATCATCGCCGCGTCAGTGACCGATCTTGTCGAGCACCGCGGACAGTTCGTCCGCGAACCCGAGACGCGCGGCGATCATGCCGATCTGCTCGTCGGCGTACAGATCGGTATCGCCGACGATCACGCTCATCACCGCGTCCGGGAGCCCCAGGTCGGCGAGGATGGCGAGGTCGCCCTCCTCCCACGGGTCGATATCGTCGATCTCGTCCGGATCCAGATCGGGCACTTCGACGTTCAACGCGTCGAGCACGTCGACTGCGATGTCGTAGTCGATGGCGGCAGTCGCATCGGAGACCAGCAGTCGCGCACCGGACGGGGATGGCCGCACCACCACGAAGAACTCGTCGTCGACGTCGAGAAGACCGAATACGGCGCCGGCCGCACGCAGTTCACGCAGCTGCAGCTCGGCGTCGTCAAGGCTGTCGAGCGCGGACGGCTTCAGCGGCGAAAGCCGCCAGATGCCCTCGTCACGGACGACTGCCACCGCGAAACCGTCGACATCGGGGTAATCGCTCTGAGCGACGGGCTTCGCCATGTCCGCCACGGTAGTCTGTTTCGCCAGCTCTCCCAAGTCCGAATCCTCGGCTCGGCAACTCGTTTGCGCCGCGAACAGCCCGATCACAACAGAACCGAACCCGCACGGCACGGGCAGTGCGGCGTTGACGCCCGTCTCTCTCCCCCTCGTCCCGGCGATGTGCCACGGTAGACTCATGCCTGCTGCGTCGTCTCGCTCCGTCTGCGTCCTCGGTCTCGGCCTCATCGGCGGATCGCTGCTTCGGCGACTCGCGGGAACCCGGGCGACGTTCGGTTACAACAGGTCGACCGCCACTGTCGACGCGGCCGCCGCCGACGGGTACGACGTCTCGAGCGATCTGATGCAAACCCTCGCACGCGCGCGCGAAGAGGACGCGGTCATCGTCCTGGCGACGCCTGCCACGGCACTCGGCGTGATGATCGACGCCGTCGCCGAGCATGCCCCGGCATGTCTGGTCACCGACGTGGTCAGCGTGAAAGAAGAGGTCGCCCGGATCGTCGCGGCCCGCCACCCGGACGCCCGTTACGTCGGCGGTCACCCGATGGCCGGCACCGCCCACTCCGGCTGGGATGCAACGGATCCGGACTTGTTCACAGACGCGATGTGGATGGTGACCACCCACGACGACACCGATGCCGACGACTGGCTGACCGTCGCCAGAATCGCCCGCGAGGCGGGCTCGTACGTGGTTCCCGCCGCGAACGACGCGCACGACCGCGCAGCAGCTGCCATCTCCCACAACCCGCACCTGACAGCGGCCGTCACGGCTGCGGTCGGCGCCGGCGAGAGCAGGTTGCCGCTGCGGCTGGCCGCCGGAAGCTTCCGCGACGGCACTCGAGTAGCGGGCACCGCACCGGACCTGCAGCGCGCCATGCTCGAAGCGAACTCGGTCGCCCTGCTCAACACGCTCAGCGAGACGATCGACCGTCTCGTCTCAGCACGCGACCGGCTCCGCGATCACGGCGACGTCGCCGCGATCGTCGAGGCCGGGCATCGGGCCCGGATGGCCTACGAAGAAGTCGCGTCAGGCGAGGTCGAGCCGATCGTCGGAGTCACGGTCGGGCACCCCGGATGGGCGCAAGAGCTGCGCAGGCAGGCTCACCAGGCACGCGTCTGGGTCGGCTGACGGTCCTCAGATGCGGGTCGCGACACCCGGATAGTCGAGGACCAGGCCGTCCTCGTCGAGATCCAGTTCGACGGTCCCGGACTCCGTGGTGATCGTGGCCTTCCCGTTGCCGATCGTGTACGACGCGGTGGCGGGCTCGACCTCGAACGTCGGCAGCCGCAGACTCACCAGCGGAACGTCGGTCAAGGCCCCCTTACCGAAGAACGTGTGGCGGAAGATCGGTAGAGCCGACAGGAACGGCGACATCGCGACGTCCACGCCTTCGGCTCCGCCGAAGTCGCTCTGCACGGTGCTGTACGGGGTCTGCGCCATCCATCGGCCGTCCCTGTCACGACTCAGGTCAAGCGGAGCGTCGCCGCCGGACTTGAGCAGGCGGAACGAGAGCCTGCGGGTGACGCCGATGTCGTTGGCGACCAGTTCGTACGACGACGAGTACGCCTCGAGGTCCGGCGTCTGCGCCGAAATGATCCGCCCGTAGGCGCGTAGGCGGCCGCCAACCGTGTTGAGTCGCACCTGCTCGAAGCGTCCACCGTCGACGGATCGCCACGTGTACATGGTCTTGGCTCCGGTGTCGGTTGTCCCGTCGGAAGAAGTCACACGTCTACGTTAGGGCATCGAGGCCGACCCCATCGGGGAGCACGCCTGGAAGATCAGCCGGCCGCCCGACAAGCGAGGACACCCGCCGATCCCTCGGGCGCCTCGTCGTGCGCGACGACCTGGCCCTCGACGGTGATCGTGCACGAGGCCGGAGCACCCGGCGCGACCACGACGCGGATCTGGAGGAGACCGGTGGACGCACGCACCGTCTGACGCCACTGCCGGGCCTGCATGTGCACGAGTTGGACGCCGTTCTCGTCGATGTACAGGACGGCGGAGCCCGGGGCCGCCTCGACTGCGAGGTCGGCTTCGAGTCCGGCGGGCGCGGGTTGCTTCGTCTCGCCCGGCACTTCGTCGGTCGGCTCGATCGACTTGGGCAGGTAGGGGTCGGTGGTGTTCTGCGAGACCGGTGTGTCATCCCGGACGGTCGCGGTGTCGGAGTCGTTTCCGCCGGACATCAGCTTCAGCCCACCCGCGACGAGCAGGACCAGGACGACGACCATGGTCACGCCGAGTGCCGTGCGTTGACGCGAGCCACCGGGTCCGGGAGGCGGTGGTGTCGCCGCGTACTGATACTGCTCGGGCTCGACCGGCTGAGTCTGCGCCGCGGGGTCGGGCTCGGGGCGATACGTGTAGCGCGGCGCGCCGTCCGGCCCGTAACCCAACGCCGGATACTGCTGACCGACAGCCAGCGGCGGCCGGTAGCCCGGCTGCTGCGCGTGTCCTGACCGTCCCGAATCCATCACTGTCAGAGTACGCGGAGCCCGGACATGCGAACGCCCCCGGTGAGTTCATCTCACGGGGGGCGTTCGCAGGTCTCGTCTCTGCTCGTGCGAGCAGGGAGTCGACTACTTGACGAGGTTCTCGTTCGTCAGCTTCTTCACGCCTGCGTCGGCCTTCTCGGCGAGCGAGGCGGGCGGGGTGAAGTTGTCGCCGTACTTGGCTGCGAGGTCCTTGGCGCGGGCGACGAAGCCTGCGACACCGCCTTCGTAACCGTTGATGTACTGGATGACGCCACCGGTCCACGCCGGGAACCCGATGCCGAAGATCGAACCGATGTTCGCGTCCTCGACGGAGGTCAGAACACCCTCGTCGAAGCACTTAACGGTCTCGAGGGACTCAGCGAAGAGCATGCGCTCTTTCATGTCCTCGAGCGGGATCTCCGTCGAACCCGACTTGAAATTCTCGCGGACGCCCGGCCAGATGAGACCGCGTTTGCCTTCTTCGTCATAGTCGTAGAAGCCCTTGCCGTCCTTCTTGGACGTGCGGCCCAACTCGACCATCTTGTCGACCACGGCGTACGAGCCGTGATCCGGGTAGTCGATGCCCGCGGCCTCGGCAGCGGTCTGGGTCTCCTTGCGGATCTTCTGCATCAGGGTCAGCGTCAGCTCGTCGGACAGCTGCAGTGGCGGCGCCGGGTATCCCGCCTGGCCGCCCGCCTGCTCGATGAAGGCCGGTTCGACGCCTTCACCGACGGCTGCCAGCGCCTCGTTGATGAAGGTGCCGATCACGCGGCTGGTGAAGAAGCCGCGGCTGTCGTTGACGACGATCGGCGTCTTGCGGATCTGCAGCGTGTAATCGATGACCTTGGCGAGTACCTCGTCCTTGGTCTTCTCACCGCAGATGATCTCGACCAGCGGCATCTTGTCGACCGGCGAGAAGAAGTGGATGCCGATGAAGTCCTCGGAACGCTTGACGCCCTCGGCGAGGCTCGTGATCGGCAGCGTCGAGGTGTTCGAGCCGAGAACGGCGTCCGAATCGACGATGTCCTCGATCTCCTGGAACACCTTGTGCTTGACCTCGACCGACTCGAACGCGGCCTCGATCACGAAGTCGACACCCTTGAAGTCGGCGGCATCGACGGTCGGGGTGATGCGGGCGAGCAGAGCGTCGCTCTTCTCCTGCGTGGTCTTGCCGCGCTTGAGTGCCTTCGCCTCGAGGTTCTCCGAGTATCCCTTACCGCGCTTGGCAGCGTCGATGTCGATGTCTTTGAGGACGACCTCGATACCGGCCTTCGCCGATACGTACGCGATCGCAGCACCCATCATGCCTGCGCCGATGACGCCGACCTTCTTGGCGGTGTACTTGTCGAAACCTTCGGGGCGCGAGCCGCCGCCGTTGATGTGCTGCAGGTCGAAGAAGAACGCCTTGATCATGTTCTGCGCGACCTGACCGGTCACCAGCGACACGAAGTATCGGGTCTCGACCATGTCGGCGGTCTCGATGTCGACGTAGGCGCCCTCGATGGCTGCGGCCATGATGGCGCGCGGTGCCGGCATGTTCGCGCCCTTGATCTGCTTGCGCAGCAGAGCCGGGAACGCGGGCAGGTTGGCTGCCATCGCGGGGTTGGTCGGTGCGCCGCCCGGGATCTTGTAGCCCTTGACGTCGAACGGCTGCTGAGCTTCCGGGTTCGCCTTGATCCACGCCTTGGCTGCGGGAACGAGCTCGTCGATGGAGCCGACGACCGCGTCGACCAGGCCGATCTCCTTGGCCTTGGTCGGGTTCAGGCGCGGACCCTGCAGCAGGACGCCCATGAGGGCCTGCTGGATACCCAGGAGCCGGACGGTACGGACCACGCCGCCGCCGCCCGGGAGCAGACCGAGGGTGACCTCGGGCAGACCGACCACAGCGCCCTTGACGTCGGCGACCACACGGTAGTGGCAGTGGAGGGCGATCTCGAGGCCGCCACCGAGCGCCGCGCCGTTGACAGCTGCGACGACCGGCTTGCCGAGAGTCTCAAGGCGGCGCAGGACCGCCTTCAACTCGTTGGTGCTCGCGTTGATCGACGCCGCCAGGTCTTCCTTGGTCTGGTCGGCGGGCGGATTGGTCATGTCTTTGAGGTCGCCGCCTGCGAAGAAGGTCTTCTTCGCGGAGGTCAGCACGACACCGGCGATGTCGTCCTTCTCAGCCTCGAGGCGATCGACGGTCGCAGCCATCGACTCCCGGTAGAGGTTGTTCATGGTGTTGGCGCCCTGGTTGGGGTCGTCCATGGTGAGGGTGACGACGCCGTCGGCGTCCTTCTCCCACGCGATCATGTTGTCAGTCATGGTGAAGTGTTTTTCCTTCTCGTTCCGGGGCGATCAGAGACGCTCGATGATGGTCGCGACGCCCATGCCGCCGCCGATGCACAGGGTGACCAGGCCGTAGCGGCCGCCGACGCGCTCGAGCTCGTCGAGGGTGCTGCCCATGATCATCGCGCCGGTGGCGCCGAGGGGGTGGCCCAGTGCGATCGCGCCACCGTTGATGTTGACCTTCTCGTGGGGGACGTTGAGGTCCTTCATCCACTTCATGACGACCGACGCGAACGCCTCGTTGAGTTCGAAGACATCGATGTCGTCGACCGTCAGGCCTGCCCGCTTGAGTGCGAGCTCGGTGGCCGGGGTGGGGCCGGTGAGCATGATGGACGGCTCCGAGCCGACCTCGCCGTAGGAGACGACGCGGGCGCGCGGGGTCAGACCGTTGCGCTTGCCTGCCTCTTCGCTGCCGACCAGGACCAGGCCCGAACCGTCGACGATGCCGGAGCTGTTGCCACCGGTGTGGACGTGGTTGACCTTCTCCACGTTCGGGTACTTCTGGCGGATGACGTCGTCGAAGCCCGCCATGTCGGCCAAGCCCTGGAATGCGGGCTTGAGCTTGCCGAGGCTCTCCGCGGTGGTGCCGGGGCGACGGTGCTCGTCGTTGTCGAGCAGGACGACACCGTTGATGTCCTTGACGGGGAGGATCGACTTCGCGAAGCGACCCTCGTCCCACGCCTGTGCGGCGCGACGCTGCGACTCGGCAGCGTAGGCGTCGACGTCTTCACGCGAGAAGCCCTCGATCGTGGCGATCGTGTCGGCCCCGATGCCCTGCGGGTTGATGTAGTGGTCGTACGCGGTGGCCGGGTCGGTGAAAAGTGCACCGCCGTCGCTGCCCATCGGGACGCGCGACATCGACTCGACGCCGCCGGCGAGAACCAGGTCGTCGTATTCGGACTTAACCTTCGCGGCAGCCAGGTTCACAGCTTCCAGGCCCGACGAGCAGAAGCGGTTGATCTGCGTGCCCGGGACGGTCTCACCGAGACCGGAGGTGATGGCGGCGGTGCGTGCGATGACCGCACCCTGCTCGCCGACCGGCGACACGACGCCGAGGATGAGGTCGTTGATCTGCTTCGGGTCGAGGTCGCCGTGACGAGCGAGGAGCCCGTCGATCAGGCCAGAGACGAGATCGATCGGCTTGACGCTGTGCAGCGAACCTCCACGCTGCTTGCCACGGGGCGTACGCACAGCCTCGTAGATGAATGCATCGGACACAGGTGTTCCTTTCACACGAACCGATTGTGGTTACGGAACCCAGGCTAACGCCTCATAACTTATTTGGCTATACCGGGTGGTCATCATGGCTCGACAATTCACCACAATGAGCTAAGGTCGGTTCACAATGACGGCCTCGAAACGGTCCGGCACCCCCCGCCCGGCCAACCGGAAACGGCAGCTGATCGATCACAGCGCTCAGCTGTTCCTTCAGCATGGGTACCCCCAAGTGTCCATGGCCGACATCGCTCGCGCAGCCGGAGTCACCGCACCTTCGCTGTACCGTCATTTCGCGGACAAGCAGTCGTTGCTCTACGCCGCCGTCCTCGCCGGTGTCGACGATCTGCAGGACTGCACCGACGCCTCGTTGACGGTTGCCGACGGAGACCCCCACACGTTTCTCGCCGCGATGTGCGGGTCGATGGCGCGCCGTCAGAATGCGTCGACTCTGTGGCGGTGGACGGGCACTTACCTGACTCCGGAGCAGAACCGCGAGGTGGTGCACGGCACTCGCCGCGTGCTGAGTCAGTGGGCCGAGTTGTTGTTCGTCGACCGCAATCTGGCCGACTGGGAGCAGCGGCAACTGGTGTGGACGTTACTGAGCGTCGTCGGCAGCCTGTCGGTTCACCGCGCGAGGCTCTCCTCGGCACGGTCGGTCCCCGAGCTCACCGCGGCGAGCGAGCGCCTCGTCGCTTTGACTCCCTCGTCGGCACCACCGCTCCGCGTGCCGCCGCATGTGGGTCTCCCCGACGACGACCGGCGGACCGAGATCCTCGACGCCGCGGCACGACTGTTCGCCGACCGCGGCTACGGTCCGGTCACCGTGGTCGAGATCGGCGCAGCCGTCGGTATCACCGGCCCCAGCGTGTACAAGCACTTTCCGTCCAAGGCCGCACTCCTCATCGAGATCGGCCGCCGCAGCGGAGCCCGTCTCGAAGTGGGTGTCGTGACGGCGTACGCCGCCGGGAAAGACGACGCCGACATCCTGACACTGATGGTCGATTCGTACGTCTCCACAATCACCTCGATTCCTGATCTGTCGGTCTCGTTCAACAATGCATCTGCTCTGGCCGGAGACCCCGGCGCTCGTGAACTCGTCGACGTACAACGCCGTTATGTGTCGCGGTGGACCGCGCTGGTGTCCTCACTCCACGGTGTGAGTGAAGCCCAAGCCGCCGTTGCCGTGCATGCCGCATTGTCGATCGTTAACGACGCGGTCCGGGTGCGCCGCGGGGTCGAACGCTCCGAGTTCGGATCCCAGATGGCATACCTCATGCGGGGCGTGCTGGGGCTGTGAGCGGTGTACCTCTGAAATCAGCCCGCTCATTACTTCGTTTGGACATATAGTCCACACCGGGTCGATGAGCGGACAGACTTCAGCAACAGCCGGCGGCGACCAACGTTCCGCGCGCCGCCGTAAAACCCGCCAAGAACGAGCCGACTCGCTAGCGTGAAGCCCATGACCGTGCCTAGCTCCGACGCCCGCTACTCACGCGACGAACTCGTCGCAGCCCTCGGCATCGATCCGAAATACGGCGAGAAGATCTGGACGGCTTTCGGTTTCGCTCGTCAGCACTCGGACGCGAAGCTGTTTTCCGAGGCCGATGTCGAAGCGTTCCGGCTGTTTGCTCGTGGCGCGGCCGGGGTCGACGAAGCGGCGCAGGTCGCGACCGCGCGAACCATCGGACAGTCGCTGGCCCGGCTCGCCGACTGGCAAGCCGACCAACTCATCGAGTTCGACGAGGACCCGGAGGTGAGTTGGTCCGTCGACGATATGGCGAAGGCGCTCAGCCGGATTCAGCGGCTTGTGTGGCGACTCCACCTGGGGATTGCGCTAGAGGGCAGCCGAGCACAGGACTCCGACAGCACCGGTTGGGACACCACGATCGGGTTCGTCGACATCGTCGGCTACACGAACCTCTCACGCCGCATCGATCACCACGAACTGAACGATCTGATCACGGCCTTCGAGGACCAGGTCTCCGCGGTGGTGACGACCTACGACGGCCACGTGATCAAGACGTTGGGCGACGGCATCCTGTTCGCCAACCCCGACACGACGCAGTCGGCTTTGACGGCCCTCGACATCGCCGACCTCAGCGAGCAGCCACCGATCCCCCGCCTGCGCATCGGCCTCGCTCACGGCGAAGTACTCCCGCGGCTGGGCGACGTCTTCGGCGAACCGGTCAACATTGCAGCCCGACTCTGCGGCTCCTCACGCCCGGGCAGGATCCTGATCGACGACAACCTGTCCGACGCGCTCGAAGACGACGCTCGCTTCCGCCTCCGTTCAATCGCGCCGCTGAGCGTACGCGGCTACCGCCGGCTTCGCGCGAGTGCGCTGACACGACCGAAGGCGTAGCGGCTGCCCACGAAGCGAGCGGTATCTGTCGTCTCAAGCACCGACCGCCACTGGTTGTCGCGGCAGCTCCTCCACGCCGTGCGCTCCGCATTCGTTTCGCCAGCCCCTATACAGTCTCGCCGAGCAGACGCCGTTTAGATAGCCAAGCTGTCCTGTCGCATGACGCCAATGGCAAGGCGACCTGACTCGCGGACGCGGACCTGCGAATCTGGGTTGGTACCGCACAATGAGCTGCGAGACCACGCGAACAATTCCGTCTCCGCCACCGAGCGGTCTCTGATTCGCCTGGCGAGTCGGATCGTATATGCGGTCATAGAGTTAATTCCTGGCCCGCTGCACGTCATCACCTCCTGCTCGGGGAGCAGTCTGGTGTCGGCGACGGCCACGCGCACAACCTCACTATTTTACCGGAGTCTTGAGGAACGCACTGTAAGGTTCTTTACCCTCGACGACGATCTTCCCGTCGGCGATATGTCCTGGAAAGGCCCATAGGTTAGCCTGACGCGGCGCGGTTAGCACCGGGCCGTCGGTAATCGTGAAGTCGAGGGGATGCAGGACATCGGTCTGAAAGTCAGTCAATCCGGTCGTGTGTTCACGAAACGTGTCGGCGTTGACGACGTCAAGCTTGCGCGCTTGCTGAGCGAAGGTCCAGACCGCGAGCCAATCGGTGGTCACCGATCCGTCGTGCGGAGTCTTGATCTGTCCCTGCGGGTCGTATTTCGCGAGCTGCTCCTCGTACTGCTTCCACGTGGGGAATTGTTCGGCGTCTTCCCCTTTCTCCAGCGCCACGGAGTTCGGGATTCCTGATCGCGAGACCAGATCGATGGTCGCGTCCTCCATCACGTTGTTGCTGAGTACCAACGGAATACGTAGATTCTGATCGATCGCGGCACGGATGAGCGAGGTCAACTTTTCGGGCGTGTAGATCATGCCACCCCAGACATCGGGTTTCTGCGCTTTGATCTGTGCGATGATTGGCGCGAAGTCTGTTGTTTCCGGCGGCACCTCCACGATGGCGACATCGTCGACACCCGCGTTGCGGTAACCCAGCTTCGCGTTCTCTATGTACGGAGTATTACCGGCGAAGGCTACGTAGACGGCTTTGCGCGGCTTGAATCGGGTACCGCCGAGGTAGGTGCCCTGTCCCGCGCCCGCACAGTTGAGCGCAGCGATCATGGACAGTTCATTGGTGACGTCGGCCGCGGCGCAACCCATCGGGAACCAGTTCACGACACCAGCCTTCTTGCCGATCTCGCCGAGGCCATCGTTGCTGTTCCCACCGATGAACGCAACGACCTTGTCCTCGTTCACGAGCTTGCGTGCACCGGCGACGACATTGGCCGGCTGGCCCTTGGTGTCGTACACAATGACGTTGAGCCTTTTGCCGTTGATACCGCCCTGATCGTTCACGGCCTTCTCTGCGACTTTGGCTGCTAGCGCCGGATCCTGGAAGGCCGATGGTGACGACGACAGCGGCGCGACGAAGCCGACATTGATCGTGTCGGAAGTGTCTTCTGACACGCACGCCGTTAGCAGGCCCGCGGCGACAACGAGAGTCGACACTGCGGCGGCAGGGAGTTTGAATCGGAACATGGTGGACAACTACTACTTTCTCGAATCAGAGTGCTTCAGGGATGCAGATAGGTGTTTTCGACAGCGCTGGTCTGCGCGGTGAGTTCGTCGGTGCTCAGGTCGAGCACGGTCCGACCCTCGGACATCACGAGCGTGCGGTCGGCGATCGCCAGCGCCGTCTCGATGTGTTGCTCGACGACCACCACGGCCAGCCGACGACGGCTTGCCTCCTCACGCACTACCCGGGCGATCAACGCGCGGACCGCGGGGCTCAGGCCGAACGTCAGTTCGTCGAGGAGAACCACCCGGACGTCACGGAGCAGGGCGCGGCCGACCGCCGCCAGTTGCTGCTGGCCGCCGCTAAGGCTGCCCGCCAGCACGTCCCGGCGGGATCGCAGCTGCGGGAACAGGCCGAAGAAGTCGTCAGAGTCGATCTTGGCAAGAGCCAGATTCTCGGCGAGTGTGAGACTCCCGAACAGCGATCGGCCCTTCACTACCAGCGACACGTGTTGCCGGCACCGCCGATACGGCGCGCCCGAAAGCTGCATACCGTCAATCTCGACTGTGCCCCGGCCGGGTCTCACGAACCCGGAGATGCCCAGCAGTGCGCTCGATTTTCCGGCTCCGTTGCGACCGATCACACAGACGACCTCACCGGGCTGCACACGCAGATCGAAGTCCCAGAGCCCCGCACCATTCCCATAGTCCACGGTCAGACCCAACACGGTCAGCCCATCGGCTCGGACCGATGTCGCCGCACCAACCGCGGCGGTCATACCTGGACTCCCGCGGTCTCGAGTTCGACGTCATCCGGTCGCTCGCCGAAGTAGATGGCGCGGACCTCACCGCTGTCGAGCACCTCGGATGTCGGACCGGACGCGACCACCTTTCCGTCCTCGAGAATGTAGACGAGGTCGCAGACGGCACTGATGACGTCCAGATTGTGTTCGACGAGAAGAATCGGCAGACCGTCGCGGTCGCGAAGCGTCGTGATCGTGTCGACAACCGCGTGCCGGGCATCAAGGCTCAGCGCTGCCGTCGGCTCATCGAGCAGCAAGACCGCCGGTCTCTGCGCCGCAGCGCGGGCCAGGTTGACCCGAGCGTGCCAGCCGAGGGACAACTGCTCGACGCGACTCGTCCGGTACCTCGCCAATCCGTGTGTCTGGATGACGCGTTCGACCGTCTGCAACGCGGCGGCTGACGGCCGACCGAAGCGGAACAGGTCGCGCGCAAGGATCTTTCGCACACCGACCTCCGCTGCGCACAACAGGTTCTCTTCGACGCTCAGATCCTCAAACAAGAGGTAGTCCTGAAAGGTGCGGGTGATCCCTTCCCGCGCTCGTCGAGCCGCACCGAAGCGGTCGACCGCACGGCCGTCGACCGAGATCCTGCCGGCGACCGTCTTCTGGTACCCGGTGATCGCATCGATCGTGGTGCTTTTGCCCGCCCCGTTCGCCCCGAGCAGTCCGACAACTGTTTGCGGCGGGACGGTCAGCGAGACATCGGAGAGTATGCGGTGCCCGCCGATCTCGACCGACAGGTCCCGGACTTCAAGCTGTGACATCGACTTTCCTGTCCTCTCGGCCCGACTCGCCGCCGGTGACTGTCGGATCGCGGTCGTCGACTCGAACTCGGTTACGCCGCAGTCGGTCCCGGATACGGAGATACTGACCGACCACCCCGTCCGGTTCGGTGGTGAGTATCCAGATCATGTTGGCTGCGAAGAACAACGACAGCCAGTCGTTTACCTCTGGTGTGAATGACAGCAGATTCGACAGCAGCCCACCCGGCGCGAACGCTCCCGCCAGGACTGCGCCGGTCAAATGACCTGCTCCGGCGAGAATGACGAACGCGATGAGGGCCAGGGATTCGGAGTAGCCGAACCCCTCCAGCCGGATGTCGCCCTTGGAGATGAACCCCCGCTGGATGGCGAACAGCACTCCGGCGAGCCCCCACAGCGTCGAGGAGACGCCTAGACCGATCAGCTTTGATCGAGCCGAGACGATTCCCAGCGCGGCCGGGAGCCGCTCGTCCTGGCGCACCGACAACAGGTAGCGGCCTGTGGCCGACGATCGGAGATTAGCGACAAGGACCAGCGCGATCAGCAGCACGATCCAAGTGACGACCGCGAAAGCATGTGGGTCGGTGATGTTGCTGATCTCGATGCCGAACAGAGACGTGTCACCGATCGTCCAGCCGGTCCGCCCGTTGAAGAACCAGTCGACGGAAAAGACGACCGTCTGCAGAATCGAGGCCACCGCCAGCGAACCGATCGTGACCTCGTACACCTTGGCGTTGACGAACAAGACGCTCAGTGCCAGGGCGACGACGATAGCCGTAGCTAGCGCAGCGAGGGCTGAGAGATACAGCGACGCACCGGTATGACTGACCGCCCCGAAGACGATCATCGTCACCCCGGCGACGCCGAGTGAAAGTGCGTTGACCTGGCCGGTGTATCCGGTGGAGACGACGATCCCGAGTGCGACGAGGCCGAAGATTGCAGTGAGGCTCAATGCGTCGACCACTGTTCCGGCGGCAGTGAAGATCGCCACCAAGACCACGACAGCCCCGGCCACCACCCACGGCCAGCGGATACGTCCGCGGCCGACATGGAACACCGCTTTGACCTCCCGGGTTCCCCTCGCCATGTCGGTCCGGGCGATCAGCAGCAGTACGACCAGAGTGACCACGAACGGGATGGCCCGCGCGACTTGTGCGTTGACGAGGCCGGTCACCAGACCCTCGAGGATCCCCGCACCTACCCCGACCAAGAGGGCGGCCAGGAAGCTCGTGAAACGTGCGGCGAGTGCCGCTCCCAGAGCGGGTACCAGAAGGGTCGTCAGCGATGCCGGAGACAGCTGGGTGATCGGCAACACCAGGATGGCGCTAGTTGCGGCAAGTACTCCGGCCAGCCCCCAGGCGACCGACCCCCACAGCCGGGGGTTAAGGCCGATCGACTGGGCACCGAGGTCGGTGTCCCGCAGTGCAGTGGTGATATGCCCGAACGAGGTTCGTGTGAAGAGCAGGTGCAGAGCGACCGTAGCGAGGATCGCGACCGCCACGAGCAGAAGGCTGATCGACTGAACTCGGACCCCGGCGACCTCGAGTCCGCCGCCGACGAGGAACGGTTCGACGGTCTCCTGGTGGTTGGTCCAGACGATCCGGACGATCGCCTCCAGGACGAGCATCAACCCGATAGTGATAAGGATCTTCGTGATGGCCGGTGCGTGTGCCAGGCGCCGGCCGATCAGTGCGAAGAAGGCGATCGCGATTGCCGCGCTCACCGCCAGACCGAGCACAATCGCCAAGCCGAGCGGAATCCCGGCGTCCTGGTAGCACTTCCAGAATACGTAGGCGCCGAACATGCCGAGCGCACCCTGGGCGAAGTTGATGACTCCGGTTCCCCGGTGGGCGGCGACCAGCCCGAGTGCCACCAGAGCGTAGGCGCCGCCCGTCGAGAGACCGAGGGAGGCGTAGGTCAGCAAGTTCATTCTCGGCCCCGCAGGTCGATGCCGCTGAGCCATGTCCGATAAGGCGAGGTACCGTTCAGGTCGTGGTCGCCGATGCTGACGAGGCGGTTCGGCGTGGGATTGTGACTCGCCAGGGTCCGGGCATTGCGCCAGTGGCGATCCCACCCATGGGCCCGACCGAGCGCCGATGCGCCGCCGACGTCGAAGACTCGGGTCGCTGCGGTTAGGACCGTGTCGACGACACTGACCTGACCACGGTAGACCTCGATCTCGGCCGCGTCATACTGTTCGTCAGTGACGGTACCCGCGATTATCGCCGCATCGAGATCAGCGAGGACGGCGGCGATCTGACGGATGATCGTGTCCGCGACGTAGCGGGCCGAACTGATCTCCCCGACCACGGACTGGACAACGGGGTCTTCGCGAGGCAACGCCCCACTCCCCTGACTGAAGTATCGCTTACGGTCGCGCACATAGTCGACGACATCGTTATGCAGGGCGCGGGCGATGCCGACCAGCGCGGCGATGTGCCAGAACTGAGCCAGCGACGTGCCATAACTGCCCGGCACGACCTCGGCGGGTAGCGTCGGGGATTCGGTGATGTCGACGTCGCGGAAACGGGTGGTACCGCTAGCGGTCAGTCGTTGACCGAACCCATCCCAATCGTCGATGAGCTCGAGACCGTCGGCCGCAGACGGCACGACGACCGTCTCGATACCCTCCTGGCCCTCACCCGTGGTGATGATCCAGTCGGCGTACAGCGACCCAGTGCTGTAGTACTTTTCGCCGTTGACTACACGGCGCCCGTGACTGTCGATCTCGACGCTCGTGGAGAAGTGGGTTTGGTTAGACGCCGTCCTTTCTGTGTATGCACCACCGAACAACTCACCGCTTCCGATGCGTCGCAACCATTCTGACCTCGACTGCGATGTCGGCGCATGGATCAGAGCCTCGGTGTAGAGGAAGTGCGCACGAAGAAGCTGGACGAAATTCGGGTCTGCGGTAGCCAGGTCAATGACGAGTTCCGCGAGCTCACCGATACTGATCTCGTCACCACCGAACTGACGGTGAACACGCAGCGCACCGAAGCCAGCATCGGCGAGTTCACGAACGAGATCATGTGGGATACGGCGGCCGGCATCACGTTCGGCTGCGCCGACGGAGATCCGTCGCAAGATCGCGTCGAAACGGCCGGCCAGCGGGCCACGGGCCACGGTGGTGCTCTCGGTGATGGTCACTGTCTCACACCCTCGCCGGCGTGAGACCGACCTGATGCACACGATGTCCGGAATCGATCCGGTCTCCGTTGCCGAAGATCTTGTCGCGCAGGGTTCCCGGCGCGTACTCGCGCTGTGCCAGACCGCGTTCCTGTAGAACCGGGACAACGTGGTCGACCCACTCGTCCCACCATCCGAGGGTGGTGATGGGCACAACATTGAAGCCGTCCGCACCTGCGGCGACCCACTCCGCCACGTGATCGGCGATTTGCTCCGGCGAGCCGGCGAACTTGCCTGGCAGCAGCCCGTTGGATAGCAGGTAGTCCCGCCACGAAACAGAGGACGCGTCGGCCGTCGAGTCGGCGGCCGCCCGGAAGATCGACTGCACGTGATCACCGAACTGAACGCGTCGGGCCAGTTCAGCGAGAGGGGTGTCGGGGTCGACCGCAGACAGGTCGATGCCGCTGCCACCACTCCAGAACGCCTGCAGCGCTTCGAAATCGATGTTCTGGCGGAAGTACTCCTGCTTGCGGCGCGCCTCCTCCTCAGTCGATCCGATGACGGTGGATAGCGCCACGATCTTCTTCAGCGCATCGGGCCTCCGACCCACCGAGCGGAGGTGCTCATCGAGGGTGGCGATGTCGTCGCGCGCGGTGGCCGGACTCATAGAAGGCAAGAACGTCACCTCGGCATTGAGCGCGGCAAATTCCCTTCCTGCAGGGGAGTTCCCGGCTTGGAACAACACCGGGGTCCGCTGCGGCGAGGGTTCGACGAGGTGAGGGCCCTGCACCTTGTACCTACGGCCCTCGTGATCGATCGTGTGGATGCGATCCGGATCGAAGAACCGGCCGGTATCGGCGTCATGGAGAACCGCGCCGTCCTCCCAGGAGTGCTCCCACAGCTTGTAGGCAACGTCGACATACTCCTGCGCCCAGGCGTACCGCTCGTCGTGACCGACGATCGTGTCGTACCCGTAGTTGCGAAAGCCGTTGCTCAAGTACGAAGTGACGATGTTCCACGCCACCCGGCCGTGCGTGAAGTGATCCAGCGAGGACAACCGGCGCGCGAACGAAAACGGATGGTCCTGAATAATGTTGCTGGTCACCGCAATTCCGAGATCACGAGTGACATGGCCGAGCGCCGAGACTATGGTGATCGGGTCATTCTCTGGAAACTGAGAGCCAGCGCGGATCGTCGTCGAGCCGTCGCCAAAGTCCAAGTCGTACACCCCCACGACGTCAGCGATGAACAATGTGTCGATGCGGCCACGCTCCAGAGTGCGAACCACGTCGATGTAGGGATCGAGATCCTTGTACCCGTACTGCACTCGACCCTCAGGGGTGCGCCAGAACCCGTGGCTGTGATGATTCGGAGTCAAGTGTAAGAACGCGTTGTAGATCGGTGGTCTAGACAAGAAGGGGCCCTTCTCTCACAAACATGGTCGAAGCAGAAAACGAGTGTGCACACGCCCTGGTGCCTACACATCGCTTCGACCAGTATTGAGCAGTAAAGGTGATACTTACAAGCTAGGTGCCTACATTTCCGCACTATTAATTATCGCTTTTTTAAAGTTGAGACGGCCTAGTTCTAGTGCTAGATGCAGTCAACTCATGAAGTGAAGAGGACAGCAGGGACGGTGTCTAGGTTCGTCACCGCGCAGCCGATCGCCCTATTTATCCGGACGATGTCGCCGGCACGGACCAGCGTTCGCTGCGGTGCCCGCTCTACCCGTAGAATCCCGCTACCCACCAGAAGCGTCAATCGGCCCGCTGTCGATACCGGCGGGATGAGCGTGCCGCCCGGGACGACAAGGTTACTCTGCACTGGCGGGCGAGGCACTGGATCCGCTGACGGCTCCCTGCGCATCGCAGACCTGTCGCCCGCGATGCCCGGACGCTCCTCAACGAGGATGCTGTCTGTACCTGGGCCGCGGAGCAGCTCGTCGAATGTGACCCCCAACCGGTCGGCTACTTCGATCGCCGTCTCGAGCGACAACCCGAGCCGTCCCCGCTCCATCTGCGAGATCGCACTCGCGCTTACGCCGACGCGCCGCCCCAACTCTGCTTGGCTCCAACCGAGTTCGACACGAGCGGCATGAACACTCCCGCCCAGGTTGCCGGCACGGATCGAAGACCGTCGGTTAGTCCCTCTACCCTCGCCGTGCCCGGTCTGGATCACCGAATCCGCCACCCGGCGTCCGTCGGCACGATGGACGATCACCTCCCCGATTTCCGCCGACAGCACACACTGGACCGACCAGAGCCAGTCAACGTTGTCGACCTGATCGCGGTCGAGCAGCCAGTGGCAGATCGTCGGCGACCCGAAGACGGCCCGGACCGACTCCTCAATCCGCGCCGAGGACCGAGCAAGAGCCGACGGTCCGACCTGCGTGAGGTCTACAACCCACACACTCGTCGTCTCGGCTGATGGAGCTGCGGGCAGTTCATCGAGACTGCCTAGGAGCACCGGCACCCCGGCGCCTGCCGTCACGAGGCCGATGACATCGGTACGACATCCAGGCAAGACGCCCCAGACGACATTCTCCCCTGGTACTAGCGGACCGAGGAGGCGGTCCAATTCGGTAATGCCACAACCTATCAGCTTCGGCTGTTCAGGGCCCGACCCCAGTTCCATCCAGTCCGCCATATCCCCGAGATCCTAATCTACGCCGATCCCCGTCCGCGGTCGCCGAAGATATCCCTCCGAACGACCATAGGCCGCAGTACCGTCGACCGTTAAGCTTAGTCCTGTGACCCGCGCGCAGGATTCCGACGACGGCTCGCTGAACGGAATCAGCGCGGCGCATCGTGATGAACTTTCCGCCCGGCTGAAAGACCGTGAGCGGGTATCGACTTTCAGTGGCCCCTGGGAGGTCGAGGCGACCTGGCGAGGCGGCTTTCGCGTCGGCGCGAAGGCCCGCAGTCACGCGATCGAGTTCGACGAACCTGCGGATCTCACTGCCCAGGACTCGTCACCTACGCCGCACGAGTACGTACTGTCGGCGGTCGCGGCCTGCATAACCGATGGCGTCATCCTCCACGCGACGACTCGCGGGATTCGCATCGATAACCTTGAGGTGCGAGTGACCGGTACGTTCGAGAACATCCTACTCTGGGCGGGCCTGGCGACCGATGGCAACCCGGGCTTCGGATCCCTCCAGGTGTCGGGACGCATCTCCGGTAACGCAGACACGTCTACACTGACCGAGCTGTGGAACCGTGCGATCTCGGGATCGCCAGTAGCTCAGACGATAAGTCGACCGACAACGATCACATCCCATCTGCGAGTTGACCCTCATTCACCTGTCGCGCACTGAGGTAGAGGATGACAATCATGCCGTTGCAGTTCCCCCGCCCCCACTAACGAACTTCAGCCTTTCACCGCGAGATACTTCAGCGGACGGCACACCTGTTCGCCACGCCCTCAGTACCGATGTTTCCGCACAGTCCGGGGCTAGACGCCAGTGAGGAAGTGTCCCCGCTTCGCCAACTTGCGTAGCGTTCGGTGCGGGTGCGCAGGCGACCGCGGACGTGGCCAGGTCGGCCAGTCGCAGGACATCATCGCAAGCAGGTTGAAGCCTCCCTCGACCCAGTGACGCCGGTTCCCGCAGTAAGACGGCCAGTGCTCGACTCGAACCGTGGCATAATTCTGGGACCGAGTCGAGAGTCAGGACCCGATCATTCGTACGTCGCAGTCGCGCCGACCCGCGCAGTGGCGTGCCGTCAGCGGTGCGCGTGAGTACCGCGCCCTGCCGAACTACCGCGCAGGCGAGATCGCCATGCCCGTCGCGATCCACAACCACCACGAGCACTCCGAACACGGGGTGTACTTCGGAACCCACTCGCATCCGACCCACGAGCTCGTATGGAAGGACCGCGGGGCCGGCGTGGTCGTCGGCGACGGCGAGCGCTGGACGACCACCCCGGGGCTCGGCCTGTGGATTCCCGCGGGCATGCCGCATTCGGGCTGGACGATGGCGTCCTCGACTTCGTATTCGACGCACTTCAATGTCGGCTCGCTCAAAACCCTGTCCACCAGGCCGATCGCGGTCGCGGTGACCCCGCTGCTGCGGTTGCTCCTCCTGCGTCTGAGCGAACCGGATCTCCCGAGCGATTCACGAGCCGTCGCCGAAGCGATGGTCTTCGACGTCATTCGCCCAGCAGAGCGCCAGCTCCGCGTCTGCGTACCGACCGATATGACACTGAGGCCGATCATCGACGCAGTTCTCGCCGACCCGTCGACGCAGACGACACTCGACGTCTGGGCCCGGCGACTCGACGTGAGCAGTCGTACCCTCCATCGTGGGTTCATCGAGCACACGGGCTGCGGATTCGCCGAATGGGTGCGTGGAGCGCGAATCCAGCACGCGATCCCACTCCTACTGGAGGGCGCGACACTCGACGAACTGTGCGAGCCGTGCGGGTACCACACGGCCACGTCCTTCAGCGTCGCATTCCGTAAAGTGACCGGCCTCACGCCAGGTCAGTTTCGGTCACGCCACATCACAAACGACCACGGAGACGCCAGCGCCGCGTCCGAAATGGACTAGACGGCGTCCATATTGATTGATTGCGGCCGATATTTCTGCAGCTTAGCCTAAGGAAACTTAGGTTGCACTCAGTCGATATCCGGCTGGGGCTTCCCTCACACCGCACACCTTCCTCGCCTGGCCTGCACGTCGGGTTCGGTCACGAGTGTGCGTTTACCGAGAGGAACTCTCATGCGAACGACACCGCGCGGTGCCATCGCCGCGTTCGCTGTCTTCATCGTCGCTCTGCTCGCCGTCGGATGCTCGTCGAACGACGACTCGAACGCCGATCAGGGGTGGCAGCCGATCACGATCGAACACGCCCTCGGCACGACGGTAATCGACCGCGCGCCGGAGCGGGTGGCGACGGTCGCCTGGGCGAACCATGAGGTCCCGCTCGCTCTGGGCGTAGTCCCAGTCGGCATGGCCCGCGCCAACTTCGGCGACGAGGACGGCGACGGCCTGCTCCCCTGGGTGAAGGACAAGTTGGACGAACTGGGCGGCGAGAAGCCGGTGCTGTTCGACGAAACCGACGGCATCGACTTCGAGGCCGTGGCCGACAGCCGACCGGATGTGATCCTCGCGGCGTACTCGGGCCTGACGAAGGACGATTACGACAAACTCTCGAAGATCGCTCCCACCGTCGCATACCCGGAGACCGCGTGGGGAACGCCGTGGCGCGAGATGATCAGATTCAACAGCAAGGCCATCGGCAAGAGCGACGAGGGTGAGCAGCTGATCGGGTCGATCGAACAGACCGTCGCCGAGAAGGCAGGTGAGCACCCGGCGATCAAAGACAAGTCGGTGATGTTCCTGACGCATGTCGACACAACGGATCTGAGCAAGGTGAGCTTCTACACCACCCACGACCCGCGTGCGATGTTCTTCAACGACCTCGGAATGAAGACGCCGCCGAGCATCGCCGCAGCGTCGGCCGAGACCGACAAGTTCTCGCTGACCAAGAGTTCCGAACAGATCGATGCTCTGGCCGACGTCGACGTCATCGTCACCTATGGGGCCGACGACGTGGTCACCGCGCTGCGCAAGGACTCGCTGCTGTCCCGCGTCCCCGCGATCGCGAACAACGCGGTGGTCAATCTCCCGGGTGACAGCGCACTCGGTACCGCCGCCAACCCGACGCCGTTGTCGATCACCTGGGTCCTGGACGACTACCTCAACGTTCTCGACAGAGCCGCGCAGGCCAAGGGATGACCGCGACCGACCGTCTCGTCGAGCAGGCGCTCGCCCCCGCACGACGAGCCGGTCGGTGGGGGTGGGCCGCAGCGGCCGCCCTGGTTCTGCTCGTAACGGCCGTCCTCTCAATCAGATTCGGATCGCGCGACATCTCGACGGATGAGGTCATCGCGACGTTGTTCGGCAGCCGGGACACCATGGCCCAGGCCGTCGTAGCTCGCCGGATTCCACGCACAGTCCTGGCGATGATGATCGGGGCAGCGCTCGCGGTGAGTGGCCTCGCGATGCAGGCCGTCACCCGCAATCCGCTCGCCGACCCGGGAATCCTGGGCGTCAACATGGGGGCGTCGCTCGCGGTGGTCGTCGGAATGGCGTTCTTCTCACTCACCACAGCTAGCTCGTACATCTGGACCGCGATAGCCGGGGCGGCCGTCACCGCGGCCTTCGTCTACGCGGTTGGCACGATGGGCCGCGGCGGCGCGACCCCTCTGAAGCTCGCGTTGTCCGGAGCCGCGATCTCCGCGGCACTGTCGTCACTGGTCATCGCCACCGTTCTACCGCGCAACGACATCGCCGGGAGTGTCCGCTCCTGGCAGATCGGCGGCATCGGTGGTGGAACCTGGGATTCGCTCCGACTCATCGCGCCGTTCTTGGCGGTCGGGTTCGTCGTGTGCTGGTTGACTGCCCGGTCGTTGAACTCTCTGGCGCTGGGCGACGACACCGCCTCCGGACTCGGTGAGCACGTGACCCGCACGCGGGTAGTCACGTCGTTCGGCGCGGTGGTGCTGTGCGGCGCGGCGACGGCGATCGCCGGTCCGATCGGATTCGTCGGGCTGGTCGTGCCGCACGTCTGCCGACTTCTACTCGGGGTGGACCACCGGTGGACCATGCCGATGGCCGCCGTCGTCGGCGCCGCACTGCTGACCGCATCCGACATCATCGGCCGGATCATCGCCGACGACACCGAGGTCGAGGTCGGCATCATCACCTCGTTGATCGGCGCTCCCGTATTCATCTACATCGTCCGACGTCAGAGGATCCGCAGTCTATGACCACCACTTCGCTGGCCCCGGGCCGGTCCGCCGCATTCACCGTCGTCCGTCAGGCCCGTCGGCGACGTCGCGCCCGCCGCGGGCTCGTCGTCGCAGGCCTGCTGCTCGCCGTCCTCGCCGCGATCGTCGTCTCCCTCACCTATGGACGGACCTACTATCCGCCGGCCGACGTCATAGATGTCATCGTGGGCAAGACCGTGCCGGGCGCCAGCTACACCGTCGGCACCCTTCGTCTGCCGCGTACGACCCTGGCCGTCGTCGCGGGAGCCTGCTTCGGACTCGGTGGCGCCGCCTTCCAGGTGATGCTCAGAAATCCGCTGGCCAGTCCCGACATCATCGGGATCAGTGCCGGAGCGAGCACGGCCGCGACGTTCGCGGTGGTCGTCCTCTCCCTGAGCGGCACCATGGTGTCCGTCTTCGCGATCGTCGCTGCACTCGTCGTCGCCCTCGTGGTGTACCTGCTCTCCTACCGTGGTGGCTCGGCGAGTGCACGACTCGTGCTCATCGGCATCGGCATCGCCGCGATGCTCTACAGCGCAACGTCGTACATACTGACCCTCGCCGCCGACTGGGACCTGCAGGCAGCGACCCGTTGGCTGTCGGGAAGCCTCAACAATGCGGCGTGGCCATCGGTCGTCCCGGTCGTGATCGCGCTCGCAGTCCTGGGTCCGGTACTGGTCGGGCTGGACCGGACGCTGCGCCTGCTCCAGATAGGCGACGAGATCGCCGCGTCGTTGGGAGTCCGCGTCGACCGGAGCCGCCTGCTGACCACAGTCGTCGCGGTGGTCCTCATCGCGTTCGCCACCTCGGCCGCCGGACCAATCGCGTTCGCCGCGTTCCTCGCTGGACCGATCGCGGTGCGCCTGCTCGGCCCGGCAGGCGGCGCGCCGCTGCTGCCCGCGGCACTCGTCGGCTCGCTGCTCGTCACAATCGCGGACTTCTGCGGCCAGTTCGCTTTCGACAACCGGTTCCCGGTCGGGGTCGTCACCGGCGTCCTCGGCGCCCCGTACCTCGTCTATCTCATCGTCCGGTCGAACCGGTCAGGAGGAGCATTGTGACCACCGACCACTCCCTGCGCACCGAATCGTTAACGGTCGGCTACGGCAAGCGGATCGTCATCGACGAACTCACACTTGGTTTCCCGGCCGGAGCGACGACGGCGATCATCGGCCCGAACGGGTGCGGGAAGTCGACGTTGTTGAAGTCGATGTCTCGGATTCTCCGGCCGAGCAGCGGTCGGGTGTTGATCGACGACAAACCGCTGCACCAGGTGAACGCGAAACGACTCGCCCGCATCGTCGGGCTGCTTCCGCAATCGCCGACGGCTCCAGAGGGCATCACTGTCGCCGAGTTGGTCGGGCAGGGCCGTCACCCCCACCAGAGCATCGTGTCGCGGTGGAGCGCGGTGGACGAGGCAGCCGTCGCCGACGCTCTCACCGACACCGGAACGACCGGGCTCGCCGATCGCGCTATCGACGAACTCTCCGGCGGCCAGCGGCAGAAGGTGTGGATCGCGATGATCCTGGCACAGCAGCCGAGCATCCTGCTGCTCGACGAGCCGACCACGTTTCTTGACGTCAGCCATCAGATCGAGGTGCTCGACCTGCTCACCGACCGCAACCGTCTCCACGGCACCACGGTGATCATGGTCCTGCACGACCTCAACCTCGCGGCGCGCTACGCGGATCACCTCGTGCTGATGTCCGACGGTGCATGCGAGGCAGCGGGGCCCCCGAGCCAGGTCTTCACTGCAAAAGCCATCACCCGAGTGTTCGGCCTACCCAATCAAGTCAGCCGGGACCCGATCTCCAAGAAGCCGATGATGATCCCCGTCGGACGCCACCACAGTCCTGGTGCCAGTCGGCAGGATCGCAGTGACGCCGGAAACGAACAACCGTCCACACGAAACGCCTGATTCCGACCCCAGAAGCCCTGATTCCCGCCCCTGAAGCATCGACAGAATGCGAGTGACCCATCATGCCAAGACCCGAGTTCAGCAGTGAACTGATAACGGACGAGCGAGTATTCACCGTTCTGCACGAGCTGTACGAGCAAGAGCGACATATCGAATGGGACGGCTACGAGTACGGCCTCGACCCCTACGCGCACCCGGAGACGGGGTTCTCGATGAGCCCGGAGCAAGGGGACCAGTTATACCTGCTGGCGCGTTATGGCAGGGCGACGAACGTCGTCGAGTTCGCGACATCACTCGGCTTCTCGACGATCTTCCTCGCGGCCGCACTCAAAGAGGCCGGCGCGGGAGTCGTGTACAGCGCTGAGTTGGTGCCGAGCAAGGTCGATCAAGCCAGAAAGAACATCGACCGCGCAGGTCTGTCCGAGCACGTCGAGATCCTCGAAGGCGACGCGCGCGAGACGCTCGCCCGCGTTCCAGACGGAATAGATCTGGCGGTCATCGACGGATGGATCCCGGCTGTCTCGCTCGAGGTGCTCAAGACCCTCGAGGGCAGGCTCCGCCCGGGGGCTCTCGTCTACAACGAGAACCTCGACGACGAACTGATCGAGTACGTCAAGGCGCACAGCGACAGATACCGGTCGATGAGGCTCCTCAGCGGCTCGGACTACAAACCGTCCGGCGAGATCATCCTGAAGAGGTAGTCCACTCCTCGCGCCCGAATCCGGTAACCGCGCTCGGCCGTCAGTTCACGTCCTGGTCGATGAACCGGTGACGGTCAACTCATCCGGGCCGGCTCGACACCGACGTCGTCTGCCTCTACCGGGGCGGAGCGCTTCGGAATGGTCATGGTGACCAGGAACGCGACCACCGCTGCGCCCGCCGCGATCAGCATGATCGTCGTGAAAGCGTCACCGGTCGGGACGTGGCTGCCGCCGAGGTCGATGAACATCTGCGAGGTGATCACGCCGGCAATGGCGCTGGCGAAGGAGGTGCCGAGTGAACGCATCAGGGTGTTGAAGCTGTTCGCCGCGCCGGTCTGCGACGGCGGAACGCCACCCATGATCAATGCGGGCATCGCCCCGTAGGCCAGGCCGGTGCCGATCCCGATGATGATGCCGATGACCACCAGTTGCCACTCCGAGTGCAGCACGAACGCGCCGATCAGGTAGCCGGCGGCGACAATGACGGCACCGGTCATGAGCGTGATCTTGGGGCCGAAATTGTTGGTGATGTACGACGACGCCGGCGCCGCGAACAGCAACATGATGCCCATCGGAGCCATCACCAGACCGGCCATCAGCATGGAGCCGCCCAGCCCTGACCCGGCCTGCTCGGGCAGCTGCACCACTTGCGGGAACACCATCGACGTCGCGAACATGGCGAAACCGAATACGACGGACGCGACGTTGGTGAGCAGTACCTGCGGCCGCGACGAGACTCGGAGGTCCACCAACGGAGCCTTAGTTCGCAGTTCCCACATCACCCACGCGGCGAACGCGGCCACGGCGAGGACGAAGCACACGATCGTGGCTGTCGACGTCCAACCCCAACTCGCCCCCTTCGAGACGCCGAGCAACAGCGCGACGAGACCGACGGACAGCGTCAGCGCCCCGGCGAAGTCGAATCCTCCGCCCGCGCGTTCGGGCGACTCCGGCACGATCATCGTGACGGCGACGAAGCTGATCGCACCCAGGACCGCCGACACCCAGAAGAGCATGTGCCACGAGCCATATTCGGCGATCACCGCGGCGATCGGCAGACCGAGCGCACCGCCCACACCGAGCGAGGCGCTCATCATCGCGACCGCTCCGGCAAGCTTCTCCTTCGGCAGGACGTCGCGCATCACACTGATGCCCAGCGGGATCACACCAGCGGCGAGACCCTGCAAGGTGCGGCCGACGATCATCGGGAGGACCGATGTCGCGAACGCGCCGATCACCGAGCCGACGGTCATCAGCACGATGCTCACCAGTAGCATCCGACGCTTGCCGAACATGTCGCCCAGGCGCCCCATCGTCGGAGTCGCGACGGCCGCTGCCAGCAGCGTCGCTGTGATCACCCATGCGGTGTCGTCGGCTCCGGCATTCAGGTACTCGGGCAGACGCGGGATGATCGGGATCACCAGCGTCTGCATCAACGACACGACGATGCCTGCCATCGCCAGCACGGCGACGACCGCTCCGGTCCGCGGCAGTGTCGCGCTCTCTGAATTCACTGCCATCACAGTCACTCTCCAACTACCAGGTGTCTCACGACGTACATCGCGGCGAAACGTCTGTCAGCCTCCTAAGTACCGGAGGCGGCTCCGGATATTCACAATAAGCGGAGGCAGCTCCGTTCACAAGAGTGAGTGCACCACTTCACGCGGTAGGGTGTCAGCGTCACGCGAACTGTTCTATGAGACCGAGAGTGGGAGATCGAGATGAGGAGGTCGGCACGTCTGTGAGCACCGAACCCTCTGCGGCGCCGGCTAATTCACGGGCCGACGCACGATCCAATCACGCACGGATACTGGCGGCTGCCACGCGCGTCCTCGACCGGGACGGCCACTCGTCGACACTGAGCTCGATCGCCGAGGAAGCGGGCGTCGGCATCGGCACCCTCTACCGACACTTCCCGAATCGCGGACGACTCGTCGAGGCCGTCTACCGGAGCCGAGTGAACCAGCTGTGTGAGGCGGCCGAGGATCTATTGGCGAGCGAACGGTCGGCGCGAAGCGCGATGCGCGTCTGGGCCAACAGGTTCGCTGCCATGCTCGTCGACAATCGTGATGTCCCCGAGGCACTGAAACCTTCGTTAGCGTCAGGCAGCGAGTTCCGCGAGCAGACCGGCGGACTCCTCTGTACCACCGTGCAGCGGTTCCTCGACATCGGACGCTCACGCGGCGAGTTCCGCGACGACGTCGCGCCGGTCGACATCCTGCGCACCATGACCGGGATCGCCTACGTGGCACAGAACCACGACGACGTGCACAAACCGCTGGACATCATGCTCGACGGCCTACGCCCGATCACGGGGTGACCGGCGGCCTCACGCCGTGTGCGAGAGCGCCTCGAGCGGGTCTGCGTAGATGGCGTCCAGCGCGACGGCCCCCGCCGCCTTCTGCTGGACAGTGATCGCCGACCGAGCCACCCGCACATCGCGCTGGGTGGCGACCGACGTCGCGCGCAATGCCTTGCTGACCGACGGGAGCGCCTCCGGGTAGTCGGTGAAAGCCTGTCCACCGAGGATCACGTGGTCCGGATTGAAGATGTCCGAGATCAACGCGACAGTCCGCCCGAGCACTTCGGCACGCTCCACCAGGATGTCGTGCGCGACAGCGTCTCCGGTGCGGGCCGCGGCGCGCAGTTCGTCGATCGACGAGACGTCCAGTCCTGCCGCAGCAGCGGCCTCCAGGACGCCGGAGTCACTGACGGTCTCTTCGAGTCGGCCGGTGCCCTCCGGATCGAGGAGTCGGGTGGCGCCGGTCGGGAAATGGCCGATCGTCGGCGGACCCGCGGCAGGGGTGTGCACGGTGCCGTCCACACTGAAGGCGATGCCTGCCGTCTCCCGCGCATAGAA